>CAJXVA010000139.1 GCA_913061055.1 uncultured Pseudomonadota bacterium | reverse complement strand
TTTTCAAGCAGAAGACGGCATACGAGATGTAGAGAGGTCTCGTGGGCTCGGCGATCGTCATGAGCCGATTGGCGCTGCTCCCCGACTGCGGAAGCCAAGACGACATCACGTCCTGCGACGCGCCGAGCGACGGCGACATCGGGGTTCGGGGCGGTCGGGTCTTCGGGGCGGTCGGATTTGGTGCAGGCGGGGCCGTCTTCGGAGCGGTTGCAGGTCGGGCGTTCGGAGAGTGGCTGCACCAAAACCCACGCTACAGCCTCGCAAAGAAACGACGCATCGCCATCGGCACCGGAGCCACCGCGGTGGTGCTCGGCACGGCCGGTCTCGCAGTGGGTGCGGGCCTTCTCGGCTCAGGTGCACAGCAGGCGATCGACATCGGTCGGGAGTTCGACGGCGACACCAGCGCGCTCGAAGACGCTGAATACGCTCGTCTCAACGATGGACTCAGCGAGGTCAAGCGGGCGCGAGCCGGGTTCATGGTCCTCGTCGCAGCGCCCACGATGCTTGCGACCGGAATTTCGGTGCTCATCCACCGGCCCCGGGGTGCACGGCTTTCGGTCACCCCCGCCATGAGCCCAACCTACGCGGGCATGTCGATGCGGGTTCGATTCTGAGCCCCGTGCAATGTGCACGGCCAGCGCGCATCCAGTCCCTTGACCAGCCAGTCACCGCACCGGTGGCCGAGCGCCGAGATTTAAGGTCCGCGAAAGGCCTGTGCGAAGGCGGTCCTGCCCTCGGAGAACCCGGAACTTCGGCCCCCGTCGGCGAAAGGTCCTGTTTCGTCCCGCCCGGGCCTTCCGCATGAGCTTGGGCTCTGCGAGCGAAGTGGGATACTGGCGTTTCCTTGGCGACCGCGGAAACGACACAAACCTCGACCCTGGCCGAAGACGACGGCCGGGCCCCGAGACAGTGGTGGATCGAGTTGGTCCACCACGACGACCCCTCCCACATCGGTCGCCGCATCGCGCTCGATGGGCCTGTCGGCTTGGGCCGCAAATCCGATGCATTCGGCGAGGGCGTACTCGACGACGGGCACATCTCTCGAGCTCATGCCGAGTTCGACCGTGGCAGCGGAGGCACACCGATCGTCCGAGATGCCGGCAGTCGAAACGGGACCTACGTCAACGGGAGCCGCATTCAAGAGCACCCGCTGATCTCCGGAGATGTGATCGGGCTCGGACGCGCGCTGCTCATGGTGACCCGCGAACCCCAGCCACCCGAGCATCAAGCGCCCGAAGGGATGGTGGGAAACAGCTACGCGTTTCTCTCGGCCGTCACGACCGTCGGCAAGGCATCGACGCGCGGCCCGACGCTGTTGTGGGGCGAATCCGGGGTCGGAAAGAGTGCCCTGGCCAGGCACCTTCACACCATCTCTGGGAGGACCGGACCACTGGAGATCACCCGCTGCGGACGCTCCCAGGATGAGGAAGCCTTGCTGGGTGCAGTGCTGGACGCCGCGGCCGGCGGAACCGTGGTCCTCGACAACGTCGAGGAGTTGCCAGCCGCCGCGCAACTCTTCCTCGTGGACCGTCTCGACGGTGCCGAGCTTCAGGACACCGGGCTCGTCGCCTGCACGGTCGAGTCCCCCGAGTCGCTCGCGCACCGGCTTCGCCCCGAACTCGTCCACCGACTTCGCCGGTGGTCCATCCGAGTCCCTTCGCTGACGGAGCGGCGCACGGACATCCCGCTGCTCGCGCTCGCGTTTGCGCGACGCTACTGCAACCCCGAGGTCCGGCTCGATGCCGAGTTTACGTTCCGCCTGCTTCGCCACCGATGGCCGGGCAACCTGCACGAACTGGAGGCTCTGGTCGAGCGCGCTGCCGTGGAGTCTGACGACGACACGCTCACCCCCTTCGAAGGCCTGGACGCGCTTCTCGCTCAGCAGTCGAGTGCCGCGGGGATTTCCACCTACGGGCGAAAGGTCGAACGCGAGCCGTTCGTGGCCGATGCCGGCGGTCGCTGGTACACGACACCGGACGGTCAGCGGTTCGACCTGGAGCGCCGCAAGACCCTCGCCCGGGTGCTTGGGACCATGCTCGACGCGCGGCGCGATGAGCCCGGTCGTGCGCTCTCTGTCTCGGACATGCTCGACCGCGCGTGGACGGACGAGAAACTGTTGCCCCGAGCCGGAGCCAACCGCGTGTACGTTGCGATGACCACCCTCCGGAAGATGGGTCTGCGCGATCTCTTGGTGCGGACGGACAGCGGCTACGTGCTCGACCCCGAAGTCCCGCTGCGCATCATCGAAGCCTGATTCAGGCCGCCGAGACGCGCGGCAGGCTATCGCGTCTCGCCCAGCGCCACGACTTCGGCACGCGACTCGGGAAGGTCGCGCTTCAAAATGACGCTCGCATCGTTCTGGCGAGCTTTGGTTTCGACGGAATCTAGAATCCCAAGAGCACGGTCGTTGTCACCGGCCGCCCCGCGATGCGCGAGCGCTTCCGCAAGCCGGAGCTGCAGCAGCATCGTGTCCACCGAGTTTGGCATGTCTTTGCCGATCTTCATCGCGGCCTCTCCCGCCGCAACGGCGTCGTCATACCGACCCGCGCCATTGAACACGTAGATCTGAGCGACGGCAAACACGACCCGGTTGAGCAGCTCGAGCATGGAATCGCCACCGGCAACGTACGCCCGCTCCATGTACTCGATGGCTTCATCATGCTTGCCGAGTTGGGAGTGCAGCAAGGCCAACTCGCGCAGCGCCCCGGCACGGTGGCCCGCGTAGGCGGGGTCCGTGCCGGCCTCGAACCCGGCATACGCCAGCGTGGCCTGCTCCATCGCGGCCTCGCCCTCGCCCAACTCACGGAGCACAGTCGTCAGCTCAACACGCGCGCTCGCCAACCGGAGTTCGTAGCCCGGCTCCTCGTGGTCCTGAAGCAACGCAATCGTGCGCTCATACAATCGCCGGACCTCTTCGAGATCTCCCAGCGAGTACTCGATCGACGCGAGCGTTTGCAGCGCCCCGCCCACACTGGGGTGGTTCTTGCCGCGGTGTTTTTCGAGGATGCGCACCCTGGACTTGGCGGAGACCCGAGCGAGGCCGAGATCGCCAAGCGCGTCCGCCGTGACCGCAACGCCCTCGAGCCCATCGAGCGTGTCGAGGTGGTCCACGCCGCGAGCGGCCTGGATCGCGGCGACCTCCCGCTGGAACGCCGCGAGCCCTTCCTGGTTCCGATTGAGCCAGTAGTTGAGCGCACCCACGTTGTGTTCGCGACGGGCCCGCGCCATCAACAGGGTGTTCTGACGGGCTGGCGATGCCGGGGCCTGCTCGCCCGACTCCGCAGCTTCGTTGGCCTGCATCATCAGCTTCAAGGCCTGCTCCAGGTCCCCTTCCCCCTGAGCGATCGCCGCCAGATTGACGAACCGGGCGGCCGCCATGTCGGGCCGCGGGGTGAAGTGTTCGAGATGTGCGTCTGCCTTCCTCGACCACCGTCGGCCGTCCTCGGGGCGACCGAGCGCGACGCCTTCGACCCAAACCAGGCGAATCGCCGCTGAGGCTGCATTGCGATCGTCCCCGGCTTCGACCGCGTACGCATGTGCCTCGCCAAGGACTTCGGACGCCTTCTCCGCGGCGCCGGCGGAGTCGAGCAGGTTGCCGACATCCGTCAGCGGCTTCGCCCGAATCGCGGGCGGCTCGAGCTGCCCGATCGCCTCCAATGCCGCCGCAAGTTCTGCCTGCGCCGCCCGATTGTCCTCACGACGTAGCGCGTCCGAGGCCGCGTTCTTTCGTCGCTCGACCTCGTCCAAGTATGCGTGGGTCCGCGGGTCCCCCCTGGCCGCTTGGAGTCGTGCCGCGATCGGCTGCAGGCACTCTGCTGAGGGCTTGAGGGAGGATGCAACCTGGGTCGCTTGTTGGACCGCGACGGCCGACCGCATGGAGATCCGGTCCCGTGTCGCTTCGAACTCCTCCCGGCGGGTCTCGAGGCATGCGACGGCAAGGTCTCGCTCCTTCGGCCCGAGTTCGCACGTGCCCGCCCTTGCAAGCGACCACGCCTCGGCTTCGCCCTCGAAGATCGACAGCACCAAATCGGCCACCTCCCCCGCGCCAGGATCCGCGGAGCGATTGAAGACCGCCCGCATCTCGCCACGGTCCTCGTCGGTCCACAGCGGTGCGGTGCTCTGGGTTGTGCATGAAGGATCGCTGGCTCCGCCGGACGGGGCGGCCACCAGCGCCAACGGCAGCAATACTGCGCCCGCGGCCGCTGCCCAGGTCCGAAGGGGTCGGCGTTCGAGCGCCCGCAACAGCGCCGGAACATCCACGAATCGGTCACGGGCGCGCGGCTGAAGGCCCCGGCGCAGGGCCCGTGCAATCGGAAGAGAGAGGCCGCGCAGCGCTTGCGGCGAGGGACCCTCGTCCTTCATCAACTCGAGCTTCATCAGCGATGGAGCCTCGAAGAGCCTCGACCCGGTGAGGACCTCGAACGCGGTCAAGCAGTAGCTGTATTGGTCGGACTGCGGCGTCAACGGGTGGGCGCGGTGCTGCTCGGGGGACATGTACGCTGGCGTGCCCAGCACAACCCCTTCCGCCGTCACGGTGTGCGAGTTCGGCCCCGACCCGCTGAACTCGTGCGGGGCAACGACCGGCGACGCATCGGATCTCGAGTCATCTTCGCCGTAGACCCGGGCGAGACCGAAGTCGGTGACCTTGGCCGTGCCGTCCTGGGTGATGAGCACGTTGCCTGGTTTGAAGTCTCGGTGGACCAGCCCGGCCTCATGCGCGGCGGCAAGCCCTTCGCCGGCTTCCCGGAGCACCCGGATTCGATCCGCCGACGTGGGCCCGGTCTCGAGCCATTCCGTCAACGTCTTGGCGACCAGTAGCTCCATCACGAGAAAGCCGTCGCCGTCTCGAACGCCATAGTCGTAGACCGCGACAACGTGCGGGTGGTCCAGGGCCGCCATCGCTCGCGCTTCCCGGGCGAACCTCTCCACACCGCGCGGGGTACGAGCCTGGGAATCGTGCGCCATCTTGATGGCGACGAGCCGATTCAGCTTCGGGTCCAGCGCACGATAGACCACGCCCATCGCCCCGGCACCGAGCCGGGCTTCGACGACGTAGCGGCCGATCTTCGTGCCCGTGGTGCGTTCCCAACGAGCACCGACCGCCGCCTCGTCGTCTGACAACGTGCGCGTCCGCGACGCGGGGAGTTCCTCCTTTCGGACCACCCCCCGAGTATCCCGCAGTCGTCCGTGCCGTTCCATCGTTCGCCCCATCCCAAGGTGGAACGCCCGAGTGCCTCATCCGCTTCCGTAGAGGCCTCGCCGCGGCGAGGGATTAAGCCTGTCACAGATCCAGTTGTGACCACCGTTGCCTGATATAGTCCGCCCCCGTTGAACGCCCCTTCCCAGTCGCCCGGAATCAACATTCCGCCCGCGTTGCGGCCTGGTACCCACGTGCACGTCGTCGCGCCGTCGGGTCCGGTCGAGGCAGCCCGGCTGGATAAGGGCATGCGTTCACTCCAGCGCGCCTTGGGGGAAGGTCACCCGATCGAGCTCGCCTCAAACTTGCTCGAATCCGATGGCTACTTCGCGGGGCCGGACGACGAGCGGGCCGAAGGCTTGCACACTGCTTTTTCAGCGCCAGACCCGGGCGTCATCCTCTGCGCACGCGGTGGATACGGACTCACTCGTCTCCTCAGCCGCCTCGACCCCGCACGCTTGCGCCGAAACCCCAAGGCGATCATCGGGTTCTCCGATGTCACCGCCCTGCTCAGCTGGGCATGGGTTGCCGCCTCGGTCGCGACGATCCACGGGCCGGTCCTCACCCAACTCAGTGGCCTTCATCCCGGCGATGTCGCCCACCTGTTCGACCTCCTGCGCGGCGAGGTCCCGCCGCCGATCGTCGCCTCCGAAGGTTCGGCGCTTCATGGAGGAACCGTCGAAGGCCGCCTCATCGCCGGCAACCTGGAAGTCCTGCGCAGCCTGGTCGGCACGCGGTTCTTCCCGCCCATGCGCGGCAACATCCTCGCGATCGAAGAGATCAACGAGGCCCCCTACCGCATCGACCGCGCCCTCACCCATCTGCTCAGCAGCGGCTCGCTCCGAGGTGTGCGAGGGGTCTTGGTCGGGCAGCTCTCGATGTGCGAACGACCCAAGCCCGGCGTGGGGCCTTCGGCCGAAGAGGTCGTACTGGAGCGGCTGGGGACCCTCGGCGTCCCCGTGGTGACCGGTTTCGAGTTCGGCCACGACAGCGGTCGCAACATGGCCCTGCCCTTCGGGACTCGGGTTCGACTGCGCGCCGACGACTGCACGTTGGAGATGTTGGAGCCGGTCACGCGATGAACGAGTTGCTGGACTGGCTGCTGGACAACTGGCAGTGGCTGCTCGCGGGCGCCGCGGCGCTGATCGTGATCGCCTGGCTCACGAGCCGACGTCGGCGCGGCCGCGATGGACAGCCCAAAGAAACCCGCGCCGAGGTCGATGCCAAGAACCCGCTGCGCCGCTGGTGCCAGGCCGGAGTCCGACTCGTCAGCCGCGACTGCGACTACGGCCACCTCCCTCGGGGTGAAGCACGCCGCATGCTGCAGCGCTGGTGGCATGTGCACGGTGCCCGCGAACTGCACGACGCCCTGCGCAACCTCGGCACGTCTCCCAACCCGGACAACGCTTGGGAGCTGCTGCGGTTCATCATCGTCGCTCGCCTCGGTGCGGCGGCGGAGATGGTCGACGACGACGACAGCTGGTCGATGATCGAGCCGATCGCACTGCGGCTTCAGGATGCCTACGACGACTGGTCTGCGATGGCCCAGGCCTATGTGACGGCGCGTCGACAGTGGCAAGAGCTTGCCCTCGACGGCTCGCAGGACGACGACACGATGCTGTGGATCACCGAGAACCTGCAGTCGCTGCGGGCCAGCACTTGGACTGAGGTCCGGTGGGACCTCGATTTGGAAGACGAATGACGCGCGAATTCGAAGAAGGCGAGACCGTATCGATTCGGTTTGACGAAGTTGCCCCCCGTGGCGATGGCATCGCAAGCGAAGGGTTGGCGTTGCCGATCTACGCCGCGGGTGTGATCCCGGGCGAAGAGGCGCGCGTGAAGATCCGCAAGATCCGACGCAACTACGTCGCGGTCGACGTCGAGGAAGTCACCAGCAAGTCGGAGCACCGAGTCGAGCCGCCCTGTCCTCTATTCGAGGGCTGCAGCGGCTGCCAGTTCCAGCACGTCGCCTACCCGCACCAACTGAAGCTCAAGCGAGACATGGTCCGCGCCCAGCTTCTCAAGTTCGGCGACTTCAAAGACCCTCCGGTGTCCGAGGTGATCGGCGCGGACGACCCTTGGAACTACCGCAACCACGCCCGGTTCACGGTCCGCGAGGGCAAGCTCGGCTACATCCGCCGGTTCAAGCGGCAGTTCTTCGAGGTCCCCGAGTGCAAGATCATGGACCCGCGGATCAACGACGTCCTGGGCAAGCTTCAGGGCAACTTGGACGGGGCGACGCAGTGCAACATCCGCGTGGGTGCGGACGCCGACCAGGTCATGATCCAGCCGAAGCTCGACCTCGCGGAGTACGGCTTGGAGACCGGTCAGCAACACATCACCGAGCGCCTCCATGGGCGCGAGTTTCTGGTGGCGGCAAGCGCCTTCTTCCAAGTCAACCGCCCGCAGGCCGAGAAGCTCATCGATGTCGTTCGGGCACGGGTCGAAGGCGACGCTGACACCGTGGTCGCCGATGCCTACGCCGGGGTCGGCACCTTCGCCGCGCTGCTCGCCGACACGGTGGGAAAAGTGATCGCGATCGAGGAGAGTGCGCCCGCGATCGAAGCGGCCAAGAAGGCCCTGGCGGGACTCGACAACGTCGAGCTCATCTGTGCACGCGCCGAGTTGCTGTTGCCCAAGCTGGAGCAGAAAGTCGACGTCGTCATCCTCGATCCACCTCGGAGCGGTTGCCTGCCCGAGGCGCTCGAGGCCGTTGCGAACTTCAAGCCCAGGCGCGTGATCTACGTGTCGTGCGACCCAGCAAGTCTGGGACGAGATCTGGCGATCCTATGCGGCGAGGATGGCGCATTCGACCTGGTCGACGTGCAACCTGTCGATATGTTCCCCCACACGCACCACGTCGAGTGCATCGCCACCCTCGATCTTCGCCCCACATGAGCTGGGAACCTTGCCGTTTCGCAGTGGTCAGGGTGAATATCTGCCTATGCACGCTCGTCCAAAGCCGGCCATGCTGCTGACTGTCGCGTTCGCCGCCCTTCTGACCGCTCCGGTCGCACCCGCGAGCGCTTCGGCTGCGCCAGTCTCGACCCCTGCTCCTGCGCCCGCTTCGGCGGCGGAGAAGGTGTTCGTGAAGCTCAAGATCGAGACCGGCGGCAAGACGCTCAAGCACCCTGGGCACAAGATGGAAACCGGCGAAGAGCTGGTCCTGGTGCTCAACGAGGGCAAGAAGAAGCACGAAGCAGTCGTCTACGTCGAGTCCACCGACGAGGGCTACTCGATTGAGGTCACCTACTCCACCGGAGGGAAGCAGCGCCTCAAGTCCACCAAGTCGGCCAAAGGCGCAGCTTGGGTCACCTTCCAGAGCGACGACAAGAAGTCGAAGGTCTCGGTGAAAGTGAACCCGGGCAACAAACGCGAGGACAACATCGACGTCGGCGGTGGGGACAACCCACTCGACGGGCTGTAGGCCCCAGGCACGGTCCTGAACGCAAAAGAGCGTCCCCCTCCTACGAGGGCGGACGCTCTTGTTGTTTGGCCCAGCCAACAAAGACGGGGCAATAAAGTGGCGCGAGCCACGAAGTTAGGGGGACGTGACTCGCGCCAGGGATGCCGACCTTGTCTGGACTGTCACTGACGAGGGACCCCCGCCAGCGGTGAAGCCTTCGGGGCCTCACATTGGTTGAATGTCCGACGGGCCCTGGTTCCTTCAACTCGGCGACACTTTTTTTTCGGATTTTTCGAGTCCGAACAAGCGCGAATTCCGCTGAGGTTGGGCCGCCGCGACCGGCCGCTCAGCCTTCGGTGGTGATCGGCCGGGTCGAGCTGCACGACCACTCGAACCCGTCGAGCAGGACCACGCTGTCGAACGTCGCGTCGGTGAGGTCGAAGACCGCGAAAACGAGATCGATGGTCTCACCGGGTACCACCGGTGCCTTCGTCGTCAGCCACTTCGTGCCGGCGTGGTGCTCCATCGCGAACCCCTCGAGCTCTGGCGCGCTGCAATCGGGGCACGCCTCGCTCGGGCTGCGGTAGTCCATGAACACGCTGTGCACCGTGATGGGCTGCAGCGAATCGTCGAACGACACGTTGCCCGTCCACGCCTCGGACTCCAGCCAGGCGACGAACATGTCGTTGTAGGCCACATCGACGTCCTGCGTGAACACCGGGTACTCGCTGGAGAAGAACGCAAAGTCGAACTGCAGCGCGTCGGTGAACCGAGGCACCTCTGCGCGCATGCGGAGCTCGCCATAGTCGTACGCGCCATCACCACCGAGCCAAGGGCCCGCGAGGCTGTTCGAGCAGTCACCTTCGCCGATGAGCAGCGGGTCCTCGGAGCAGTCGCCTTCGCCATCGACCGGACGCCACGTCATCGGCGCGGGAAGGACTCCACGTCGTCCGCCCCCGAGATCGGTACTCGGGCAAAACAGCGGGTCCTCGCACTCGAGGGGCCACTTGCTGCGGAGTCCTTGGGGGGTCAGCTTCAGATCGGAGGCGTCCCCTGTGGAGAGCACGACCATGCTCTCTCCTTCTCGCGGGGAGAACGGGCTCTTTGGACCGCCGAGGCGACCCTTGACGATTGCAACGGCTCCGGGACGAGTTGTCTGGGAGTACTCCGCCTCACTGTCGCCGTCGCACAAGCCGATCGCGCGCTGCCACTTGAGGTTGCCTCCGTCACCGCCGTCGCAGGCCGGGAACGAGGGAGGCGCGCAGGCTTCCGAGTCATCGCCGGGCGCGACGTCGAGTCGAGGCGGTTGGTCCCCCGAGGACGAAGCTCCATCGTCGGACTCCGTCCCCATCGCGCCGCGGATCCCGCTCGCGCTTTGGCCTCCGCTGCCGCCGCCAGAGTTGGAGTCGAACGTACCGACACCTTCGCCGCCGCCTTCCATGCCGGCGGATGCTGCCGCGGTCGCTGCGGAGTCGTCGGCGCTCTCATTGGAGCCCACCAATCCCCGAACCTGGCAGCCGGAGAGAAGCGCGACGCAACACACTGCGCTCTGCCAGCTCACCTCCATGGACCGAGCCTAGCAGAGGATCGGCATCGCCCGTGCCAAGACTGTGACTTCCGCCTCAGACCCGGGTCCCGCATCCGCTTCGCGCTGATCAGCCACGGTTCCGGGGCACCGAAACCCCGGTCCACACACCCACGAGACGGTACGGCAAGGTCAGGAGAAGTCCGCTACTCGAGGACCTGTCGGACGGCGGCGGCGTAGGGGCTCTGCGCGTGCTTCTCGAGGAAGCGCTTTGCGGACGCCTTGGCTTGCGTGGAGCGCCCGAGCTTCGCGAGGCTGAGGATGGTGAGCGCCTCGCGTTCTTCCCGCAGCAAGCCACGAGGGAATTCGGAGCGCGCCTCGGCCAGGAGCTTCAGCGCGCGGCTCGCATCCGTCTTCATCGCGGCACGAGCGTCGGAGATCAACCTCGCCTCTCGTAGGTAGTCGGCCTGCTTGTCGCCGGTTCGAGGACGCTTGCGAGGCGCGGGTGCGACGTCATCGACAGCGGAGAGCTCGGGCTCCGGAACGCTCGGCGTCGCGACCGGCGCTGCGATGCCCGGCGCTGTGGTCTCAGGCTCTGCGGCGTTCGGCAGCGCAGCGGGCTCGGGCCCGGGTGGGCTCACTGAGACGGGCTCGGCCGGGTCCGTGACGACGGGCGCCGCAACAACCTGGGGTTCCGGCTCCGGGGCGCGCAGCGCAAACCAGACCAACGCGCCCGCGGTCACAGCACCTGCGAGACCCAACGCGACCATCTTGCCGGCCCCGGCACTCGCAGTCCCGACAGCCGTCGTTTCCGCCGCGATCGCGGCGTTGAGGCTCGCGGCCCCGGCGGACACATCGAGACCCTCGAGCACGGCGGCTTGCGCCTGCGCCAAGTCAGCGCGCAGGCCTTCGGCCACCGCGGGATCATCGAGCAAACGGGTTGGTTCGGACATCATGAACTCATTCCGACAACGGCGGTGCGGGACGAGGCTTTCGCATCATCCGCAACTGCCGTCTCGTTCGGCGCACGCACCTGCGGGTCGGAACCCTCGAGTGCGGCATGGGCCTTGGAAAACTCGCGCCGCGCGGAGTGCAGGCGGCTGTAGACGGTCCCGACTGGAACGTCGAGCGCCGCCGCGATGGCATCGCACGCTTGGCCCTCCAACTCGTACAGCACGAAGACCGCCCGTTTTTCGGGCGTGAGCGTGTCGAGCACGCGTTGAACTCGGGCCAGTGCCTGACGAGCCTCCGCCTTCTTGCTCGGGGAGGCCGATGCAGCGACCGCAGGCGCCAGGGCTACGACTTCTGCGTTGGAGTCCTCGAGGCGGCGCCGCGCCTTCTTGCGGCGGTCCGAGGCGACACGAAATGCGATCTCCGCGAGCCACGTTGTGGGTTTCGCGCGCCCCATCGTGAAGCCCCCGCGCCGATGCGCGACCAAGAACACCTCTTGGACCAGATCAGCCACGTCTTCCCCCGACGCGCCGATCCGCATGAGGAATCGAGCGACGAACTGAGCGTGAGCGCGATAAAGCGCGTCTGCATCCAGATGTTCGTCCACGGGAAGGCATGAGGGTCCCACGACATGTATTGCCGAGCTAGCTGGATCCTTCATCGTCTTTACGAGAGTTGGTGTCCGGGAACGGGCCGAACCGTGTGCCCGACCCGGCTTTTCCTCACGAGTCGGCCGATTCCTCCGCCACCGCGATTGCCCGTCGCCTCCAGGTGAGGACGATGGCCGCGGCGATCAGAGCGACCCCTGCCCCGCCGGCCAGCCGCGAGATCGCCGATGCACCGAGACCCTCGAGGGAACCGACCACCCACGAGCCGAGCGCCAACGCCCCCGTGAAGGCCAGGCGTCCAGCAAGGCTCTGGACCGAAAGGTAGGTGGCACGCTGGTGGGCCGAGACGTTGGGCAGCGTGCACTGCAGTTCGAGCGGACGCGACATCGCCCCCGGCACCGAGCGCAGGAGCAACAGCACAACAACGAGCGGGTGAACGAATGCGGCGAGCCCAGCGAGAACAACGCCCTGAACCAGCATCGCCCCAAGGAGCACCGGCGCAACCCCGATACGCCGTGCCAGCGGTGCCGAGAATCGGCTTGCGACGGCGGCGGCACCCATCATCAGCGCCATCATCAAACCCGATGCCGCCGGCGTGAATCCATCGACGCCAGCATCGGCGAGCACGAGACTCAGGTAGGGCTGAGCCAGTTCGTAGGGCACATGATTGAACACCGTCATGACGACGGAGAACGTGAACAACCAAAGCAGGGCGGGGCTCCGCAAAGACTTCACGACGCCGTGGAGCTGAGCCCAAGGCCGTTGCGCAACGGCGACCCGGTTCGGCTCCCGGATGAACCACGCGAGCCCAAACGCGACAGCCGCCCCGGCTGCCGACAGCGCGTGTCCCAGCCTCAGGTCGATCGACGCCAACAGTCCACCGGCCAGGGCACAAAGGGCCATCGAGACCGCGGCCCAGGACTGCGCCTTGCCCTCCACCGACGCGACCTCCTTCTCGCGACCGAGCGCCGATAAGGAGTCGAACACCAACGCGTTGTCGGTCCCGGAGTTGAACGCCATTCCAGCCGCGATCGCGATTTGCCCGGCAGCAAACAACCACCACGCGCCCCCCAATGCCAGCGCGGCGTACCCCACGATCCAGGCCGCCGCAGCCAGCAAGAGCGTGGGTCTTCGCCCGACGCGATCCGAGAGGTACCCGGACGGCACCTCGAGCAACACGACGGACGCGTAGTAGATCGCCTCGAGCTGCAACACCTCGGCCGCATCGAAGCGCGACGAGAAGTACAGGATGAACACCGGAAGCCAGAAGGTGCTCGAACGGGCTGCCTGGTACAGCGGATACAGCTGAATGTTGCGCTCCACCGACAGCCCCTCATCGAAACGAGATCACCACGCCCGCGGTGACCCACCCGCCGCCCGCAGGGAAGTCGCGGCCAGCTTGTCGTGTGCCGGTGCTGTCGACAAAGTCGAAGGCCGGTCGCAGCAGATGCACCAGCCCATCAGCACCAAACTCGAGTTCAACTTGCTTGGCGACGCGAACGCGCACGTCGCCGCCAAACGTCAGGCCCAGCCACGGGATCGCATCGTTCCGAGCATTCGCAAAGCCTCGTCCCTGCGCCAACGCGCCGCCGACCACCACTCCCCCGCATCCGCGCGGATGAACGCGCCCGAAGGTCTTTCCACCGCAGAGATCCAGCATCGCGCCAATGAGCGTGAACGCGGCTCGGCCTTCGCCGAGCGACACGAAGCCACCCCGAGCGCCCAGCACTCCCGCGTCGATCGAGATCCGGTCTCGCCATCGCAGCTCCACGGCCACCGCGCCAACCCCCGCCCAGGTCGGGGGAGCCTGAACGCCAATCCCTCCTCGCACGATGAACGCGCCCTTCCACGGTGAAGGCTCGAACTCTCCGGTCGCGGTCCTTCGAGCTTCGAGTTCGGGTGGGGCATCGGGTTCGGGATCCGGCTCGGGTTCGGGGTCCGGCTCGGGTTCGGGGTCCGGCTCAGGTTCGGGGTCGGGCTCGGGTTCGGGTTCGGGTTGTGGCAGTAGCAGCGTCGCGTCGATCGCCAGCGCCACCGAGACGCCCACCACCGCATGGAGCTGCTCACAGTCGGTCGCCTCGGCATCGAAGCGGCGGGTCGCGATGACCTCTCCACTGCGTCGCACGGTGTATTCGAGGGCGAGCGCATCGTCGGAGTCACCGACGAGCTCAACCTCGACCCGCGCATCGACCTCGTCTGTCCGCAGCGCGCCGCTGATCACGTCCACGAGATGGTCGAGCTCGAGGCAGGTCGCTCCTGCATCGACCCGGAGCGCGTTCCGAAGCGGCTGCTGCGGGTCGGGCGGCGGGGAGTTTGGTGGTTGAGCCCACACGAGACTCATCGCCAGGAACCCCCCGAGCATCGCGCGAGGGTACCGTGCCCGCGTACAAAACCTCCGCTCGCGGCAAAACCGCCAGCAGCTCCGAGTCCACAGAGAAGGAGACACGTCCCCGCGCCCGGTGGCGCGGGGCGTGCCTCTGACAAGACAGCCGAACCTTCGGCTCCCTCAGCGCGGCTCCGTACCTGTCCCCCCAGACGGCACGGGCCAGTCGATGCTCCACGATCGTCCCTTACGCATCCCCATCGACCTGGCGCTGTGAGTTCGAAGCTTCATCCGCTTGCCGCGCGTTCGCTTCAACACGCACCCACCTGTATCGCAAGGTTGAGTCCAAGCCCGCGCAGACGGACGAGTTCATGTCATTCCGATGGGTTGCGGAATTCCACGTTCGTTTTCGCCCGGCGACCCGGTCTGTGGTCCGCAAAGAGTATCGATCTTTGTCACCGCAGTGACGCAAAGCGTCGGTCAGCGCTGCCGAACGCAAAGGGTCTTCACGGTCTCGAGATCGCTTCGGTCGCGTTCCTGTGGTCGCGTGACGTCGCGCGAGAGCGTGAACTGCGACGTGCCACCCACCCGCGAGGTACTCCAATACTCGCCTTCGACAAGCATGCGGGCGCGGCGGAGGGTTCGAAGCTCATCCAACGACGGTAGGCGCCAGCCTTGCAGACTCGCGACATCGAGTCTCGCGCAGCGCTTTCGGGCCTCGGAAAACCCCTCTGGCTCGCGCGAGGCAACACGGATGAGAAGCGCGTCGAGTGCGTGCATCTGCTTGGCATCCAGCGCGGCCGCAACGCGCCGCGACTCCGCTGCGGCATCATCCGCGCTCCCGCTCGGCGCAGGAGGGACACTTCGCGGCTTCACCGGTGCGCGGGTATCCGAAGCCGGTTGTGGCGATCGCGGGGGAGCCAAGGACGCCTTGCGGACCGGGAGCTCGGGTCCTGCCGCTGTTGCGACCTCGGCCGCCCCGTTCCCCAGGCCCGACACGCCGCCCATCCACGCAACCGAACCCAAGCCGCCCACGACGAGCATTCCGATCGCGGCGCGACGCCAAACCAACTGGCGTCGGGCCCGGGCCGCTCGTCCGCGACGAACGTTGGAGATCGATGCACTGAGATCAGGGAACGTCGTGCCGCTGTCCGACGGGCCTGGGTTCGTGGTCGACAGGACGTCTTCTCCCGCGCCCTGTGATGCCGTCGTTTGAGATGTGACTTCGCCGGAGGGCTCGCTGCTCTCGCAGGGCGCTTCCGCCACTTGGCCGGGCGCTTCCGCCACCCCGATCGCGCTCGGCCGAGATTGGACGGCGGCCGCAGGGACCGCGGTTGGTGGTCGCCTGCGAGTCGTGTTCGGCCCGCCGGCGGGACGACTTGCGACCGGGCTCGGTGTACTCCGGCCCCGCATGTCATCCACCGCAGCGCCGACGCCGTCCAAGAACGCGGCCGGCGACCCCTGATCGAACTCGACGACACACAGCCGATGGTTGCGATCGCGCTGTTTGCTGAACGTGGCGAGCACCTCCTCCAGGCGCGCGGCGCTGAGCTCGGACGAGTGCGCCACCACGATCACCGCGGGGGCATCACCGAGCAGCTGGACAACGAGCCCCTCGAGGTCACGGTCGATTCCGGGCACCAGCTGAACGTGGTCGCCCGGGATCTCAGCCTGCAGCGATCGGATCGCGACCATGTCGGCAAACGCGAAGCAGACAACCGAGGTCACCTCGGTCCGCCCGCTCTTCGCCTGCACTTCGTCCAACAGCATCTCGACCTTCCGCGATGGTATCGGATCCTGGGCCGGTATCGATCCCACACCGGACTACCTCTGGACGCCAGTGTGCGTGCGCGTGGGAGGTCTAATCCTCGGAGTCACGATCGGCTCGATGGCGGTGATCGTGGTCGTGGTCGTGTCCGTGACCGTGATCGTGTCCATGCCCATGGTCGTGTTCATGACCGTGCTCGTGTCCATGACCATGGTCGTGGTCGCCGTGATGGTGATGGTGCCCACCAAGAATCTCGAGCCAGGGCCCCAGGCCCCATCTCCACAACTGCCGTCCAAGCGCGAGTGCCAGGAGCGCAGCGCTTCCCCACGCGAGGGCCCCATGTCCGTGCTGCCCGTCGAGCTGCGCGGGAAGCGAGATCGGGACCTCGAGCGCGTTGACCCCATACCCCATCCCAATCGTCGCGAGGGCGATGCCTGCGACGCCCAGCAGAACATTTCGTCCGCCATACGCTTTCTTCAAGACACCGACGGTGGCGACGTTGGTCGCCGGTCCCAGCAGAAGCCCGACCAAGACGGCACCGGGTGAGATTCCCTTGAGCAAGAGGACCGCTGCGACGGGCGTGGCCGAGGCCGCACAAACGTAGGCCGGCATGGCGACCGCAGCGACCAACCAGATATCGAGGCCCCCGGCCGTGGTTTGGGCGAGCGATCCTTCCGGAAGTGAAACCTGGACGAACGCGGCGGCCCACAGCCCGACGAACGCCCATGGACCCACGTGAAGCAGCAGCTCGTCGAAGTGACCAAGCACCCGGACCGCGGCACCTTCGGTGGGCGGAGGCAGCGGTTGCACCTCGGTTGGCTGCGCGGCGTCGGCATCGGAACGGATCAACCGGCTGAACAAGAGCCCGGCGAACAGCGCGAGCGCGAGCGCAGCCACAACCCGAACGGCAGCGTACGGACCGCCCATGAAGCGAAGCGTGAGCGTCAGCGTCTCGGGTCCGAGTTCCGGGGTCGCAACGAGGAACGCGATCACCAACGCCGGGCCGGCCCCACGCTTGCGCAGGGACTCTGCGACGGGAAGCACGCCGCAGGCACACAGCGGCAGCGGGGCGCCCACTGCGACACCACGAATCGCTTGGCGCAAGGCCCCACCGCTGGTCAGGAACCGCTGTGGGATCTTGCTGCCGAGAAGCTGCAACAGCGCGCCGAGCCCGAGCCCGAGCAGGAGCATCGGCGCGGTCTCCAGCGCCAGTTCGAGGAACGCATCGGTGACCGAGCGCTGGACCCCTCGCCCGGTGGCCGATGCCGCAACGATCGGGAGCGCGATGCCAGCGAGAACGGCAACAGACTCGAGGGCCTTGCGCTTGAGCGTCCTGGGTCCGTCCTCACCATGGTCGTGGAAGAGGATGTGGATGAGCACGCCCGCGACGCCCGCGGTCAACCACGAGTGCAACGCGTGGGGGAGAACGTCGTGAAGGAGGTCGGCGAGCGCGAATCCGAGGCCAGTCGCGATGACGAGGGCAGCCGCCCGTCCCATCGCGGCCCGGCGGGTGCGGTGGGTGAGCGCTTCGGCGATCAACAACGCCGTGAGCGGGACCGTGTGGGCGGCGACGGCCAGAACCAGGCCCTCGTGCCCGTGGTCGGCATGGGCCTCGGTGGAGAATGAGCCGAGCGCAACCCCTTCGGCGAGCTGGTGGGCGATGAACCCGAGGAAGCCGAGGTCCGCACTCAGAGAGTGGCTGGTCGTCTCAGTGCTGCGAAACCGCCGAAGGATCGGCGAGAGCAAGCCGGGCAAGACCACCGCGCCGCCGAAGACAAGCAGAGCCGTGCCACCCATCTCGGTGAGCGCTTCGGGCAACATCTGTAGCGCGACGGCGGTGGCGACGGCCGCGACTGCAAAGACACGAAGCGCACCGAACGACGCCGACTTGCGACGGGTCAGCACACCCAGCACGACGCCGACGACGATCGACCCCGTCGTGATCGCGAGTGCCTCGATCACCGGCGGCTCCTGAAGCGCTCAGAGCCCGTGCAGTTTGCGGAACGCAGCAGCATCGTCGACCTGGAGCGCGGGATTGTGCACGAATTCCCAGGCGAGCGTACTGGTGGGTGTCTTGCCGTAGTCGTGTCCGGGATAGACGCGGGTTTCTTCGGGAAGCGCGCCCAACACCCGGTGCAGGCTGTGGAACATCGCGTCCGGGTCGGACTGGGGAAACTTCACGCCGCCGATCGAGCCGACGAAGAGCACATCCCCGGTGATGAGGGCCCCCGTCTCGGGCAGGTACCAGCAGACGCAACCGGGCATATGTCCGGGGGTGTACAGCGCGCGGATGCGGCCCTGGCCAACGAGGACATCCTCACCGTCGTCGACGGGGACCACGTTGGGGGCTTGCTGGCCCGCGGTGTCCACCTCGACGGGGTGGCATCGAACCACGGCGCCGGTGAGTTCGGCCGCCTCGTCCAGTCCGGCGATGTGGTCGTCGTGGGTGTGCGTGAGGAGGATCGTGGTGACGGTCCAGCCGCGCTTCTTCGCGGCTCCGACAAGCCGGTCAACCTCGAACGCGGGATCGATCAGCGCCGCCTCTCCCGTCTGCGGGCAGCCGATGACCTCGCAGAAGTTCTGCAGGAGACCGACTTCGATCTGGATCACCTCGAGTGGGATCACGTGCCGTCCGTCGTGATGCGAAAGCGGGGCGGCTCGAGGCGCTGCCCCTTGCACTCCGGACAGCGGCTGGGCTTGGACAGACGGTCCCGCTCCTCGAACTCATAGTCGCACTTGGTGCAGACGGCGGGCTCGAGTTCGAAGGTCTCCCCCGCACCCGACGCCGATTTGCGCAGGTGTTCGAGGTGTCCCGGAACGGCCTTCTCCGAGATCCCGACCAGGCTCGAGAGCTGACGGGCGGAAAGCCAGCCCCCGCGAAGCTCCCGGGCAATGGAGTCGCGGATCGTCTCGGACCGCGGAGGAGGCTGCCGTTCGGGCATGGCCGGGAGCATACCTCCGCGCATTGCACCCCGCACCCCGTCGTGGGAAGGGTAGCCGGTGAGTCGGCCCCCGCTCCTGAGTCGTCCGTTCGTACTCGGGTTTGCGGCCAACTTCATGCACAGCCTGTCGTTCTTCTTCTTCCTTCACCTGCCCGGTTTTCTGCGCGAGCACACCGAGGACGACTTCACGATTGGCCTCACGATGGCGGCGATGGCCGCCTCGGCGATCCTGTCGCGCCCGCTGATCGGGCGCATCATGGACAGCCGCGGGCGGCGGGTGGTGGCGCTGGTGGGCAGCGCGTTGAACATCGCGTTCTCTGCGGCCTACCTGTTGGTGGACGACGTAGGGCCGCTGTTGTTTGTCGTGCGGCTGGGGCACGGCGTCGCCGAGGGCATGCTCTTCTCGGTGTTCTTCACGATCGCCGCGGACATCATCCCGGCGGAACGGCGCGCCGAGGGCATGGCCCTGTTTGGCGTCTCGGGCATGATTCCGCTGTCACTGGCCGGGTTGATCGGCGATCGAGTCCTCGAGGCTGCGGGCTATCAGGAGCTCTTCTTCGCGGCCATCGCAGCAGCGGTGTTGGGCTCGCTCGCCGCGCTCACCCTTCCAGAACTCAAGCCGGACGCGCCGGACGGGCCGAAACGTTCGTTCCTGGCCGCCGCATCGGCCCCCCTTCTCCGCCCAATCTGGTTGGTTGGCTTCAGCTTCGCGTTCGCGCTCGCGTCGTATTTCACGTTCCTCAAGACGTTCGTCGACGACACGGGCGTGGGCAGTGTGGGCGGCTTCTTCACGGCGTACACGATCGCGGCCGTAGTGCTGCGGCTAGCGCTGGGGTGGTTGCCCGATCGAGTGGGTGCGAAGACCGTGCTCGTGCCATCGGTGTGGTCCGCCGCGGCAGGACTGCTGGTGCTCGCCTTTGGCGGAACCGCGACCTCCACGATCGTCGCCGGAGTGCTCTGCGGAATCGGCCACGGCTATGCGTTCCCGATTGCCTCGGCGATGGTCGTGATGCGGACGCCAGCGCATGAGCGCGGCAGGGCGCTGGCAGCGTTCACGGCCTTGTTCGATCTAGGACTGTTTGTTGGCGCCCCCTCGCTTGGGTTCGTCCTCGAGCGGACAGGCTATGCAGCTGTCTCTTATACACATCTCCGAGCCCACGAGACCTCTCTACATCTCGT
>CAJXVA010000138.1 GCA_913061055.1 uncultured Pseudomonadota bacterium | reverse complement strand
CTGGCTTCAATCGGGCTCGACCGGTGCGGGCGTTCGGCTTCGGGCTCGACGGGGTTTGGCCGCGCGCCGCGGCGGCTTCGAGCTCTCGGAGAGCTGCGTGAGCGCGGGTGTCTCCGCTGCAGGCCGAGCCGTCTCGGGCTCCTTGGCTCCGGACACCGTCGCGACCGGTGCCAGCGGCCCCTCAGGCTCGGCCTCAGAAGCGGGCTCGTCGAGTTCGGCGGAGTCCGGTGCTTGCGCCGAGACCACCACCACCCCCACGCCGCTCCCTGGCGAGTCGTGCGAGCCCAAGCTCAGGACCAGCACAACCGCGGCTGCGACGGCCGCGACAAGGACCGGTATACCCCAACCCGAGGACGCAGACGCCCGCCGTAACGAAGGCGTGGCCCGAGGGACCCGGACGGGCTCCGGCTCATAACGAAGCGGCGCGAGCGTCCGCTGCAACGCAAGCATCTGCGCGCCCTCGGCATCGAGGTCACCGCTTCCATCCCACAAGTAGTCATCGTGCATCGGTCATCACTCCAAGCGAGGCGCGCAGGCGCTTCATCCCGCGGCTGAGGTTCACGCGAACGGATCCCGGCGTCAGGCCCGTCTTCTCGGCGATCTCCGGGCCCGTGAGCCCTTCGACCAGACGCAGGACCAACGGCTCCCGGTACGCCTCCGGGAGGCTACGAATCGCCTCCAACACCCGCCGCGCATCCGCAACATGCGGCGCGAGTGCGTAGGGCGTGCGGGGGGCTTCGATAGGGTCTGAGGAACGCCGGCGAAGGTGGTCGACGGCGGCGTTTCGGGCGATGGAACAAAGCCATCCGGCGAACGCGGCCGGCTCCTGCAACGAAGGCAGCCGTTGCAACGCGAGCGCGAAGACGTCCTGTTGCAGGTCCGCAACATCGAACGTCCGCACCCGAGCCAACAGGAGCCCGTGAACGACCGGGGCCATCTCCTCGTACAGCACCGCAAAGGCGTCCCGGTCCCCGCGCTGTGCGGCCGTAACCCAGGGAACCAACCCCCGGGGCTCACGTTGCTGACCGGCCAACCTCACGCCCTCCAGACGACCGCCACCGCAAACCGTTATCCAGATGCTTCGAGTTTTTTCGCGCGGTAGTCGATCGCGTCGAGGAACTCGGGTGGGTAGGCCCGTCGACGTGCGATCTTCCGATAGAAGATCGTTCCATCCGGGTCGAGCAGGTAGACCGCGTGAAGGGACAAGTCACCGACATCGGTGTTCTCCAGGCCCCAGTTCCGGATGACCTCCAGCTTGGGGTCACACGCGACGGGGAACGTGAAGCCCTTCTTCTGAACCCACGGCAGCGAGACTTCGGGAGGATCGACGCTCAGGGCGACGACGGTGACGCCGCGGGCGTCGAATTCGGAGATGGCGCTTTGCAGCTCACCGAGCTGCGTGTTGCAGGCGGGTCACCAGAAGCCGCGGTAGAACATCACCAGCACCGGACCGGCCGAGCGCGCCTGCGCGAGGTCGAACGTGCCTCCGTCGGCGAGTGGCAGCGTGAAGTCCTGGGCGACATCACCGATCTTGGGGGCGCCGGAGGCCGCGTCATAGGCCCCGTAGGCGTTGGTCGTGATGTCCAGGGCGGTCGCGCTCGACGTGCTGGGCTTGTAGCGAGGCGCGTCCGGATCTCCGGGAGACGCGGGCTCGGCGGCCGAGGCCACCGCCGGCGCCTCGGGTGGCGTCTGCGGCGCAGGTGCGCACCCCAAGGCCAGGGCCGCGGCGGCACAGGAGAGGGAGAGAATGGGGGTCTTCAGCATGATGCAGGGGGCTCCGCGTGGGTCCGGGACCAAGGCCCGGCACAACCTCGAGCGCGATTCGCTGACCGGAAACACGAGGGTACCCGAACAACGCTGGCCGGCCCGATCCGTTTCGTTTTCCGCTCCGTATCGTGGGCGCGCGAGGTGGCGAGCCTCGAGATGTCCGCTGAACACTGGGCTGCACCCATCTCCTCGTGGCTAATTCTGGCCGCAGGTCCCTGTTCTCGGCACTTGCCGCCTCGCGCACCTGTTGGCATCGAACCTTCGGGGCTCGGTGCGTGTCGGTGTAGGACCCGGGAACCTTTTGTCCCCTGCCCGGTGCGTCCCGATAGACATGTTCGTCCGCAGCCTCGCCCTCGTCCTCGCCACCGCTGCCTGTGCGTGCGCGACCGAGCCCCGTCCCTCGTCCCCCGCCGCGGCGCCTCAGCAGGACGCTCCACAGTTCGCCCTGCCCGAGGGCTTCGCACAATCGGTCAGCACCTACGTCGCCGGATGGGGCCAGCAGTGGCCGACGTTCCGGGTCCATGGCACCACCGCCGTCTTCGCCGACGGAAAGTCCCTGCACCAGCAGTCGTGGGGCCTGCGGGACTTGGCCGAAGGGACGGCGCACGGTGAAGACGACGCGTTCGAGATCGGCACGCTGTCGGTCCACCTCACCCACGTCGCGGTGCTCGATCTGGTGCGCAGCGGGGACTTGAAGCTCGATGATTCCGTGGCGGCCCATCTTCCTGACATGGAACTGCAGCCATCCATCACGGTGGAACACCTCCTGACGATGACCAGCGGGTTGCCCAACTTCACCGAGACGATGCTGTTCGAGCGGGTCTACAAGCGACGCGAGGCCAACCACAAGGCGCTGGTCACCATGTTCGCGGGCGACCCGCTGGAGTTCGAACCCGGGACCGACTTTGCGCCGAGCCTATCCAACGCGGCGCTGCTCGGCCTGCTGATCGAGGAGGTCACCGAGCAGCCCTACGCCGACGCCGTGCAGGCCCGGGTCTTGAAGCCACTGGGCATGGACCACACCCACTATGGGCGGCAGGCGGGAGCATCGGTCGGGCTGTCCTTTCACGAGGACGAGCACCTCGTTCCGGTCGTCGATGTGATCCCCGCATCACTCGGCGCCGCCGGAGGCTGGACCTCGACCGCCAGCGATCTGGGCAAGCTGTACTCCGCACTGCTCGAGGAGACGTATGGCGCCGAGCTCAGTCGCCGGATGCTCGGCAACAACGACCTGGGCAAGCCCTACGGCTTCGCCCCGACCACCGTCGCTGGACGCGACGCCTACGGCTGGGTGGGGTTGTTCGACGGGCATGAACACGGCGTCCTCTTGCTCCCCTCCGACAACCTGGTCGTGATTCACCTGGCGAACTCCGAGGTCGCCCCTGGATCCCAGATCGCCGAGGCCGTCGCGCAGATGGCGTACGAGCTTCCGGTCCCCGTGCGGGACGAAGCGCGCCCGGTGCCGCTCGAGCCCGAGCGGTTCGCGGCGCTCGCAGGGCGATGGGTCATGACGCCAAGCGACCTCGAACAGATCGCTGTCGACGCCGATGCCGAGACCCTCGCCGCGATGCGAGCAATCGAGACGAGCTTCGTCGAGGGCGAAGGACTGCGGTTGCACATTCACGGCCGCCCCGACAAGCGCATGCACCCCACCGCGCCGCGGAAGTTCTTCTTCAAGGACCGGCCGCAGTCCACGGCGTACATCACGACGACCGCGGCTTCGACGATGCTGGTGCTGGAGCGCGGCGGTGGGTCGCTGCACTACCGCCGGGTGGCCGCGGAGGGTTGAGCGGGCGAACCCAACGACTACGTGAGCGGGGCGAAGTGCTCAGGGTGTCGCGACTTCGACGCCGACTGGACGGTGTCTACACGCTATCGCCATCACTGGGTCCGCATCCCAAGTTGAGCTACGATCATCGGAGTGAAGTGCGTTTGTCTTTGCGTCGCGGTGCTCGCACTCGCTGGCTGTCGCGCGCCCGAGCCGATGGCCGGCGGCTCGGCTTCGATGGGGTCTGCGAGTTCGACCGGGTCTTCGGGGACGGCGGGCGCCTCAGGGTCCGCAGGCTCGTCGACCTCCAGCGGGACGACGACGCTGGGGCCCGAGTCGACGCAGACGACCTGCGAGACGATGTGTGAGACCGGCATCATCGAATCGGGGTGCGATGAGGCGGAGGCGGACGGGTTCGACGGATTCGACGGGGCGACGACCGGCGGCTACGACGACTCCGACGAAGGAGGAGGGTCCGCGGGCGGCGAAGACACCGGGATCGGGATGGGTGGTGACCCCCCGCTCGTCTCGAGCGTGTTCGCAATTCAACAGGGAGTCGTGCGTCAAGGGACCTGGGTCTCCGTACCCGGCGTGGTCGCGACATCGCCCCCAGTCCCCGGCCCGAACGGGATCGGGAGCATGTTCACGGTCTCTGATCCCAGTGGCGGTCCGTATTCGGGGATCACCGTCCGCGTCGACGCCGAGCCCAGCGAGGTTCCGGTCGAACCAGGGCTGATGTTGACGATCTTCGCCGACCTCGAAGCATCCAAGCTCACCAATCAACTCGCGACCAACCCGTACTGGATCGCAGATGAGGGGCAAGGCGTGCAGCCGCCCCCGCTCGAGCTCGACCTCGAGATCCTGCAAGGCATCGCCGAGGGCACGGTCGATGTGCAGCCGTACGACAGCGTTCTCGTCTCGCTTCCCGCCTCGACCGCTCAGGATGCCGACTGCGACGGCGAGCTCCAGTTGGCGTATGCGGGTCTCCGCGTCGACGACCGCTTCCTGCGCGCCGTGGGGATCGATCTCCCAGACGCCGCGATGTTCGACGAGGTGGGCGGCACGTTCCTGCTGACGCTCAACGGCTTCGAGGTGGCACCTCGGACCCTTGCTGAGCTCGGTCTGTGACCAACGCTTCAGTCAACGCCTGCAGGCGCGCGCGGAGCTTCTCGAACGTGCCGGCGGGCTGTTGCGCGAGAAAGCGGCGCGCGCCGTCTGCGTGAACCCGGGCCGTCTCGGCATCGCTCCCAAGCAGAGCCTCTGCGAGGTTGAGTCGAAGCTTGGCGAATTCCTTGGGCTCCGCACCATCGAGTTCGCACAGGTACAACGCGCGTTCGAACCATCGCGCGGCCTCGGCATCGCGCCCGAGCTTCAGGGCCGTGCGCCCCAGAAGTGCCAGCCAAGGGGTGAGCTCGGGGTGTTCGGCTCCCAGTGCCTCGCGCGCGATGGGATAGCCCCGCTCGAGTTCGGCGTATGCGTCGGCGGGACGGTCGAGCCTGCGCTGAACCAGGGCGAGATTGTAGTGGTCGTACGCGCGCTCCAAGGGGGTCGCACCTCGGTCTCGGTTCGCCGCTCGAGCATCGGTGAGAACCCGGAGGGACTCCTCGTAGTTCCGGGCCGCCAAGTGTGCGAGTCCGAGTGCACGACGGGCTCGACTCCACGTAGGCTCGTGGCGTTCCCATACGCCCTGAACTGCGGCGTCGGTGCTCTCGAGCAAGGACACCGCTTCGGCATGGCGCCCCGCAAGACTGAGCGCCGACCCAAGGCTCAGTCGAGCCCGAAGGGTCAGCGGGTGCTCTGGTCCCACGTGTTGCTCGAGGGTTGCGACGGCATCCTCGTGTCGTGCAATCGCGTCCTCGAGACTTGGCGGCCGAGCGTGGGCGGCGACCGACCCTAGGTCGTGCAAGAGGCGAGCGCGAAGAATCGGCCGGGGCGACATCGCGTCGAGTGCGGACAGCGCCTGAACCCCGACCTGCTCGGCCTCGCGAAGGCGCTGTGTGTCCTGGCCGATGGCGAACGCGAGCAGCGCGAGCCCGTGAACGCGAGCGGTGTCATCCCCCTGCCGCTCGGAGATCGCGACCGATCGCTTCAGGTCGGCGACCGCATCGGACGGCCTCCCCTCGGAGATCGCCGACTGGGCTCTGACCCTCAGCGCAAGCGACTCGGTCATGCCTCCGCTTTCGATGCCCGCGCGCAGCTCCGCCTCATCAGCGCGAATCGGGACGCCCGGAAGGCGAGCGAATGAGACGGCCGCATCGACCAACCGCTGATGCCGCTTTGGGTCGGACCGCGCTTCGAGATGTTCGAGCGTCGCCTCGTTTCGGCAGCGCTCGGGCGGGGTGAGCAGCGAGACGCGCAGCGCCGCGGTCGCGAGCACCGACGCGTCGGACTCGAGGAGACGCTGGATGAAACCGCCCAGTTCTAGCGACGCCGTTTCGAGACACGTCTGCGCTCGCTCGGACAACACCTCTGTGCGGTGCTCCGCGGCCCGGCACGCATCATCGCCCGCCAGCACCAAGGCGTTCTCCTGGGCCTGCAGTGCTTGATCGACTCCACGCCACGTCGAGGAAACCCAGCGGGGCTCGGCGGCCTCGAACTTGGTCTGAACACGAGCCCGGTCTTCGGACCAGACGCGCGAGGCGGACTCGGAGCAAGGATCGCGAGACCCGATCGCCAGGAGTATTCCGGCGGCTGCCAGCCCCACGGTCGGTCCGATCCACCAACGACGGCGTGATTCGATCGCCGGCAGCAGGTCCTCGAGGGAAGGAAATCGTGCGTCGGGATCCGGCGACAAGCCTCGTTCGACAGCACGATGCACGCGCCGCGGCACTCGCCCCACAGCGGTCCGCAATCCCTCGCGAAGGGAGACGCAAAACGCGAACTGGTCGCTGCGCGCATCCGCCCGACCGTCCTGTTGCAGCTCGGGTGCCATGTAGGCGGCGGTTCCTCCACCGCGCGTTTGTCCGTGGTCCTCGGAGTCCGAGCCCGACGTGGGTCCGCGTCCGCACAGGCCGAAGTCGGCAACGCGGACTCGCCCATCGGAGTGGACCAGCACGTTGTCGGGTTTGAAGTCGCCATGAACCAAGTCGGCGCGATGTGCCGCGGCGAGCCCCAACCCCGCTTGGTGGTAGGCGCCCAGCACCTCGCCGACGCGTCTGCCCTCTTCGCCCTGCCAGACGCGAAGCGTGCTTCCCTCCACGTGTTCCATGACCAGGAACACCTCGCTCGAGGCATGGGCGACCTCGAACACCGTGACGACGTTGGGGTGCGCGAGTGCTGCCAGCGCTCGAGCTTCCTGCCTCAGTCGCGTGGCCGCGTCCGAATCTCGGTGGTGGAGAACCTTGATGGCGATCTTGCGCTCGAGTTCCGGATCCCACGCCGAATAGACCGTGCCCATTCCGCCGGCACCCAGACGTTCGCCAATCTGGTAGCGACCGAGGCAAAGTGCGCCGTCCTCACCGAAGAGAGCCACCCGCGACTTGCGTCGCATCCAGCGCTCATCAAACGGAAGCCGTCCCCCGTGGACGCTGTGGGGTGGGTCCTCAACCATCGGGGTCGCGTCCCAGCTGGACCCGAAGCGCGCGGGCCCAGCTGCCCAAGGCCACTTCGTCAACCGCGGGAGCATCACTTCGCCCGGGCTCGTGACCCAGCTTCTCCTCGACGACGCGGCCCAGCCGACCGACGGCGCGCGCGATCCGGCCCCGAATCGTGCCCTCGGGGACATCGTAGACGTCGGCGAGTTCAGGACCGGTCAGTCCTTCGAAGTAGCGCAGCTCGAGAAGCGTTTGATCGCCCAGTGACAGCTGCCTCAGCCCATCCACGAAGGCTCGGAGCCCGCGCTCCCTGGCCACCAGGGAACTCGGCCCGTGCGCCGAGACCTGCGCCACACACAGCGTGTCGAAGTCCTTCGCCTCACGCGCCCGCTTGTAGCGCTTGCGCAGGTGCGCGGAGAGCATCTTGCGGGCCAGGCTGAAGACCAGACGCCGGATGCTCGACTCGCCCCGAAACCGGTCTTTGACCTCGGTCAGGGCGACGAACGTCTGAGAAACCAGGTCGGGGACCTCCTCGCGGTCGCTCACCTTGTTTCGAAAAAAGCGTGAGAGCGCACCCACCCAGTTGCGGTACAGCGCCTCTCCCGCGGTGCGATCGCCGTTCCGCCAACGTTCGAGCAAAACGCGATCGGCGGCCACCTTCCCCAGAATAGCGTCTTTTTTCGGCACGCAAGCGATCGAATCGAGGTCGGTCGCGACTTGGGGCTTCATGAGACTTTGCATGACATGTGATCAGTTCGTGGTCGCCGCCGAGACCGTGTGCCCTCATTGCAAGGCACCCTCGCGAACTGCGAGAGCCGCCGCGGTGATAGGCCTCTCTTTGGGGCTCAGTCTCGTCGGCTGTGACAGCGACGGAGACACCGGTGCATCGACCGGACCGGGGACCACCACCCAGTCGGCATCGAGTTCGTCGACGACCGACGCCTCGACGAGCAGCAGCACGACTGCCGACGAAAGCTCCACAACGGACTTCGGCGGCTCCTACTACGCGGGGCCCGCTTCGACCACCTCGACCACCTCGACCACCGGGGGCGACTCCAGCAGCAGCACGACGGACTTCGGGGGTTCGTACTACGCCGGCCCTGGTACCTCCTCGTCTTCGACCGGATCGTCGGTTTGGGAAGAACCCACGGACTCGGATCAGGAGGCATGAGACTCCGAGAAGCCAAGCATCACCTTCCGATCGTCGACTCGCTACCGGTGGCGCGCGGCCGAGGGTTCGAGGCCACTCTGCCGGGGCAGGTTCCTGTTCCGCGTCTGGCGGTCTGGGAGCTGACGCTCGCCTGTGACCAGCGCTGTCTGCACTGCGGTCCTCGGGCTGCGGACGCGCGCCCGGACGAATTGACGACCGCCGAAGCGTTGCAGCTGACCGAAGAGCTGGCCGAGATGGGCGTTGGCGAGGTGGTCCTCATCGGGGGCGAAGCGTATCTGCGCAACGACTTCATCCTGATCGTCCGCAGGATTCGGGAACTCGGCATGTCCGCGACGATGACGACGGGTGGATATGGCCTGACGAAGGATCGCGCCGAAGCCCTCGTGGAGGCAGGCATCGAGAGTGTGAGCCTGTCGATCGACGGCATGCAAGAGAGCCACGACCTCGTCCGGAACACCAAGGACAGCTGGGAGCATGCGTTCCGGGCCCTTCGGTACTTGCGAGATGCGGGATGTGGCGTGGCGGTCAACACCCAGATCAACGCGTACACCCGCTTCGAACTGCTCGACTTGCTCGAGCTGATCGCGGCCGAAGGGGTGCACTCGTGGCAGCTTCAGATCACCGTGCCGCATGGAAACGCGGCCGACAACCTCGAGCTGGTCATGGAGCCGTACATGCTGCTCGAGGTTTTTGACGCCCTCGACGCCGTCTGCGATCGCGCCGACGAACTCGGCGTTCGGATCTGGCCGGCGAACTCGCTGGGCTACTTCGGCCCCGTCGAGCGAAAGCTGCGCGCGAAGCAGCGCATGCGGACCGGACACTTCGGTGGATGCGAGGCTGGCAAGTCGACGATCGGCATCGAGAGCAACGGCGCGATCAAGAACTGCCCGTCACTGGGTGGCCCGACGAACGTCGGTGGCTCCTGGCGGGAGGAAGGCCTTGCTGCGCTGTGGACGAAGCCGCAGATCGATTCGCTGCGCAACCGAACCCGGACGGATCTGTGGGGCTACTGCGCGCAGTGCTACTACGCGGACGTCTGCAAGGGAGGATGCACGGCAGTCTCTGAGCCACTGATGGGGCGGCCGGGCAACAATCCCTTCTGCCACTATCGAGCGCTCCAGATGGACAAGGAGGGCATGCGGGAGCGCATCGAGCTCGTGAAGCCCGCGGGGGCCGACGGCTTTGCGTTCGCGCTGTTTAGGATCGTTCGAGAGTGGGTCGACGAGGCACGGCGCGAGTCCGAGGGTCCCGTCGCGATCGAAGAACCTCGGGTGGACCGAACGATCGAATGGACGGGGCCCGGACGAACGATCGATGAGCTCGTCTGAGGCGCGGGGCCCTAGCCCACGTCTTCACCTGCTCTGGAAGGTGGGGCCGTGGGTCGTTCTCGCGGCGTTCTGGGGAATGGGGCTGACGGTCGCCCAGGACTACGGGCCGACGTCGGACGAGCCGTGGAGGATGCTCTGGTCTCGAGGGTGGATGGACGCGCTCGCGACCGGAGAGATCGAGGCGTACACGCTGATGCCCGAGCGTGAGTACTATGGCGTGCTCTACGATCTCATGGGACGTCTGGCCTGGCTGGCGGACCATCACTGGCTCGGCGGAACCGACGAGTTCTTCGGGCGCCATGTGCTCAACCTGTTCGCCGCGGGGCTCGGACTGCTGGGCACACACCGCCTCGCCAAAGCGCTCGGTGGCGAGGCCGTGGCGTTGCTTGCGATGGTCTTCCTCGCGACCGCCCCCCGGTTTTGGGGCTCGGCGTGTGTGAACCCGAAGGACATACCGTTCTCGGCAGCCGCGGTCTGGTCCGCGTGGGCGTGTATCCGTCTCGTCCACGAGCCGACCCGGCGGCGCCTTATCATCGCCGGAGTCTTGGCGGGCCTGTGCGCCACGGTTCGCCCGTTCGGTGTCGTGTTCTACTTCGTCGCGGCGAGCGCCGTCATAGTTGGCCGCCCCTCCGAATCTCAGGCCCGGGTCGTGGCCATCCGCGTAGGCGCCGTCCTGTTGATCGCGTATGCCACGACGTTCGCGACCTGGCCCGTGCTCTGGGTGCGGCCTCCGTGGCATCTCGCCACGGCGTCGATGGACCTGACGCGCCACGTGCACGGCTCACGAAGCCTGTTCATGGGTGAACTCCATCCGTTTTGGGATGCGCCCTCCAGCTACGTCGTCGTGTGGTTGGGCATCACCCTCCCCATTCCCGTCGTCTTCGGATTCGTCGCCACGCTCGGCGGACTCTTTTGGACGACAGTGCGCAAGCGACCGGCGCCCCGCGTGGCATTCGGTTGGGTACTGCTCGTCGCTTGGACCGTCGGTCCGGCACTGGTCCCGGTGTTCAAGCAGACCACGCTGTACGACACGTCGCGGCATCTGTTGTTCATGGTCCCCCCCATTTGCGTCTTGGCGGCCGTCGGGTGGGTGCGCGTGGCTCGTCTCGGGCCCCGGGCGAGAATCATCGCGACGGTCGTAGTGGTGCTGGGCGTCGCGGAGAGCATGACCGCAAGCGCACGGCTCCACCCCTACGCCTCCCTGTACTTCAATCCGCTCGTCGGTGGAACCGAGGGTGCACGAGGGAAGTTCGACGTGGCCCACTACTCGGAGACGTACCGGGATGGCTTTCGCTGGCTCCGCGACGAGCACCCCGGCGCGGCCGTCCACATCGTCGGGAACGGCTCGGCACTCGGATCGTACTTGGGCTGGAAGCACGGCCTGCAGCTCAACGCCGACCACTTCGAGTTCTTTCTGTCGGAGGTCCGCCAAGGCTGGGAGTCGACCCTGCCCGGAGACGTGGTTCGACGTATTGAGCGAGACGGTGTCGTGTTGCAGGAGATCCGTCGCGTGGAACCCCACACACCGGTTCCCGTCGCGTACGTCCGGGCCTGGGACAGCGAGGGCCGGCCGTCTTCACCGACGAGTACCCGAGACCCGAGCTGGACGCGTCTCGAGGCGCAGGGCGGAGCCTTCGATCTTGACGGGACGCTTCACGGGAAACCCGGATTTCTCGCGGTACGATTGTCGGCGAGCACGGGGACAACCGTCCCGCTGATCTGGCGCTACTACCTGGGCCTGACGGTGTGGTCGGGCGACCAGCGCGTCTTCCAGGGGTCGGTCGTTCCCTTCCAGTATCGCGGCACGGAGAACTTCCCGAGCGTCATGCCGATCGACGTACCCGCGGGACCCGACCCGACGTGGATCCTGGTCGACGTGTCCAAGACCCGACAGATTTGGTCGTTCGGGATCTACGCGCCCACGGAGAGCGCACGTTGGCATGACGCCCCACAGGGGTGACGGCTCTGCGGCCAGCGCTTGCTCGCCGGCGCGACGACTTGGTCGTGATTCACCTAGCGAAATCCGAGGGCGCCCCTGAATCCCAGATCGCCGAGGCCGTCGCTCAGCTGGCGTACGAGCGTCCCGCCCCCGAGACCCTCGCCGCGATGCGAGCAATCGAGACGAGCTTCGTCGAGGGCGAAGGACTGCGGTTGCACATTCACGGCCGCCCCGACAAGCGCATGCACCCCACCGCGCCGCGGAAGTTCTTCTTCAAGGACCGGCCGCAATCCACGGCGTACATCACGACGACCGCGGCTTCGACGATGTTGGTGCTGGAGCGCGGCGGTGGGTCGCTGCGATACCGGCGGGTGGCCACGGAGGGTTGAGCGGGCGCCCAGACTAAGGGAGCGGGACGAACTGCTCAGGGTGCGCCGAGTAGTGTCGGAGGAACGCCTCGAGCGTCCGTTCAGCGGCCGCCCGGTACTCCGTGTCCAACGCCTCCTCCGCGTCCTCGAGCTCTCGTTCGGACAACGACGATGAGGCTGTCATCGCGCGCTTCACCGCCGCGATAGGTCTCGACAGGCCGAAGTACGCGTAGCCGTCGAGAGCGGCCTGAAGCGCCTCGGGAGAGAGGTTTCATAGAGGCGCGCTGTCGTGGCCCAAAGTGCCCGGATCGGTCGCTCGAGCCATACGCGACTCGGAGCCCCGCCGCCAAGCGCCGAGTCGAGCTCCGCCGGATACTCGGCGCAAGAGGTGTCCAGCTGCAGGCTCAACAGTACGAGAAGTTCCCGCTGCTGGTCTGTTGTCTCGAACATGCTCAGCAGTCGACGCACCGCATCTTCGCGCTCTTGCAGCCCACTGTCTTCGAATCGGTCCTGCACCTCGCAAAGAGAGTGAAGGATTTCGGAGAGGGGCGCGAGTTGGGGAGAGACGAACCGGTCTGGAAGACGCGCGGCGCGTCTGAGTCACGCTACAGGCACTCCGAACGTCAAAGCGCCACGCACGACTCCCAGACGGGCTCTCGATTTCCTCTCACCGAAGAAGTGAGGTGTGCGTGCCGCCCTCATCGACGCTCGCGAGGTAGGGGTTTCCGGTGGCGTCGACGCCCAAAGCAAGCCTGAGGCGACCTCGGGAATCGTGGAACTCGAGAGCGGCATCATGCTTCTCAACCCCCAGCCGGATTCTCTGGGTCATCTGGTCTTGCAGCAGTTGGGCTTGCGGTCCCGGTTCTTGGCTCCGAAGCTCCTCCGCGAGCTGGGCAAGCGCGATGGGCCGACTCGGATTGTCCAGAATCGTGATTTCCGCAGCCTGTTCGTCACCGTTGCTACGCCGGATCATCCGAATCGCCTCGATCGGAACGTCCCGGTAGTCGAGGGCGATCATGGCATGAGCAGAATCGGCATCACCTCCAACGGCGATGCCCCCAACCTCGTTGCCCAGCGAGTCTAGAAACAGCATGCCAGCGGTGTCTGGCGGGACAGTCCGGGGCAGGACCTCCCCGCCGAACGGAGCGTTCGGGACCTGCGAGGCGAGAATGAACCGCGGAGGTTCTCCGGGGCTCGCGATGTGGAACTCCTGCTGCGAGGGAGCCAGCAGGAGCAACAGGCAAGCGGTGACGGAGCCCAGGCTGAGCCCGCAGGACACAAGAACCGCAATCCAGAGCCGGCGGAGTGTTCGAGTCGGCGCGTGATTGGACATCCGCCCCACTACCCGGCGGGGTTCGGTTTGGGTTGTCCGATTTCTCGAAAAGTGGAGGCGCCTTTGATCTACTGCAAGCTCGCGACGCAGCGAACAAGCCCCGCGGGGAGGCTGGCGTCGCGCTGGCGGACGGTGGCGTCGTCGAAGTCCACGAGCCAACCCAGGCCACCGCCCGGCGTCGTGATCGACCAGTAGCCGCCGCACTCGCCCTGCAGGTTCGGGTTCCAGTAGCACCCGAACATGGCAGGACCTTCATTGGGGGCGTCGATGCAACCATCACAGGCATCGTCGCGACAGTCCGTGCCCGCGCAGTCGTCGGTCACTCCGCACGCACCAGCGCTCGCTGTGTCGGGACAGCCGCGCAGAAGGGATCGGAGCTCGTCGACGCTCGGCAGTCGCCACCCGCCGGATCCGAGCAGCGTGAGGCCGTCGCAATACGCGAGCGCATCGACGACGTTGGGGTTTCCGCCCTGCGGAACCAGCTCCCAGGCCAGCCCCGTCACGTCGTCGATGAAACACTCCTCGTACTCGCCCGCGTCGTTGCAGCACGGAGATCCGGGCATACACCCGATCGTTGGCCCCGTGGTACCGGGGCCCGTCGAATCGGGATCGCCCGTCGTTGGGTCGGCGGTGGTCCCTGACGTCGCTTCGGTCGTCCCCGAAGAGGCGCTCAGGGTCTCGGCACCGGTCGAGGTCGTGTCCTCGGCGGAGGTCGAGCCCTGCGCCGACGAGCTCGCGTCAGCGGGCGTATCGTCCCCCGGGCAGCCGCAGAGGACGGCGGTGAGGCAGAGCGACACGGAGCCTCGGAGGGCTCGATCAAGCAACGGAACGCGGATGCTCATCGGAGGAGCCCATATACCACGGGGATCTCGGCGCGAGCTCCACGGCGCGCCACGGTCGCTGTGAGACCGGCTCTGCGCAGCGGTGCCATGCACGAGCGCTTCGAGCAGCGGCAGTCGTTACCGCCACTCGCGATACTCGGTCCCGCACTGCAGGAACCCCTCCGCCAGGTCCGCCCGCACATGCAGTGCTGAAGAAGAGCGTTTCACGATCCGAACGTAGTCCTCGATGCACGCCGACGCCGCGATCTCCGTATTGAGTGCCCGGTAGTTTCGATGCGGCAGAAAGATCGCTTCGGGCCGCTCCTGTGCGCACCGCGTCTGAAAAGACCTCCCGCCCATCGCGACATCTCGCGAGAGCAAGCCAGCCTGGTCGATCACCCTCATGCGATACAGGACCAACCCCGGCACCCCCATCTCGGAGTGGTAGACGGTGCTTCCTGCAGGAAGACACCGCGCAACATCGAACACCCCGCGGGTCGTGGTGACCTCGCGGTTGTGGCGGAAGATGACGTCGGTATCAGACCGGAGCTCGGAGTCCTCCATCGGGATCCATGCCACGGTCCCAACGAGCAAGCACCCTGCCACGGCGAGCCCTCCCCGCTGCGGCCAAGCCAGCGCGACACTCCAACCAAGGGCGAGCATCACGTAGACCGGCCACGGCAGCACGGTGAGGAAGAAGCCGTCCCCGTTGGGCATCCAGCCCTGCCCATACGCCACCGCGGCGCAACCGGACCACACCACGACGAACGCCCCCCAACGCGCCAGCGGGACCCGCTCAGCCGGCCACACCCGCGCCGTCGCCAGACACAACGGCACCAGCGCGGGAACGTAGAACCGAGCCCGGTACCCCATGATCTCGTGGGTGCTCACCACGTGGTAGGCCACAAACGCGAGCGCGCTGAGCGTGAGCGCCAGCGTGGCGTCGCGCCGCTTCCACACCCGGGCCCTCACGAGGAGCCAGAGCATCGGCGCTACGGTGAACGCGAACACCAGCAGGTGCGGCACCTTCGCCGACCAACGCTTGCTCGCGATGTGGGGACCGTAGGTGTGAAGCGCCATCGTCTTCATGTGAAACGACAGCGGAAGCGCGGTGCCATAGACCGCCCACAAACCCGCCCACACCAGCGCCATCGAAACGCCGAGCATCACCGCGTACCGAATGACGCCTCGGCCACTCCACCACCGGTGGAGCAGCGCAAACACGGCAACGATCGCAGCCGCATCGGGGCGGGCGAGGTAGACGAGCACGGTCGCGGCGACCGACATGACGTCTGCCCACCGCTTCGGCTCCCGCGAGGTCCGAAGCTCCAGCACCAGCGCAGCTGCCAGCACGGCGAGCGCCAGCGCGGTCTCCATGTTGGACCGAATCACCGAGGTGACCAGCGCGTTGCCCAGGGTCAGCAACACCAGCGGACCCCGGGCCACCCGCAGCAAGAGGCCCGCGGTCAGCACCAACAACGCGCCATCGAGCACCCGCACAGCGGCCACGAAGTGGGTCTTCGTAAACAGGACGACCGCCGTCGTCAGCGCCTGGAACAGCTGGCTGGTACTGCCGTGAACCGCACCGTCCTCGAGGTTCCACGCGTACACGCCGTTCTCCACCGCGTGCAGGGCGAAGCGCTTGAAGAAGTAGCTATCGTCGTAGGCGGAGTTGCCCAGCTCCCGAACGACCACATACGCGACGAGCAGGGCAAAACCGGCGAGGGCCACCCACCGCGACTGGTCTCCGCGCGCCACGGACGCATGATGCACACGAGAACGGGCGAGCCTGCAAGCAGACTCGCCCGTCATCAGGCAACGCGATGCGACGCGGTGCGCCCTGCCGTCCTACTTGGCAGACGAAATCGCCGCCCGGGCCAGCTCGGAGTTGAGCATGGCGATGGCATCGAGGCTGATCGCCTTGGGGCAAGAGGCTTCACACTCACCGTGGTTGGTGCAGCCGCCGAAGCCTTCGCCGTCCATGGTGTCGACCATGCGAAGCACGCGCTCGTTCCGTTCGACCTGTCCCTGAGGGACTTTGGCGAGGTGCGAGACCTTGGCGCCGACGAAGAGCATCGCCGAAGCGTTCGGGCATGCCGCAACGCAGGCTCCACAGCCGATGCAGGCCGCGTAGTCGAAGGCATCGTCCGCGTCGGCTTTGCCGATCGCGATGGCGTTGGCATCGGGCGCCGCACCGGTGCGAACGCTGATGTAGCCGCCGGCCTGCTGGATCCGGTCGAAGGAGTTGCGGTCGACGACCAGGTCCCGCAGGACCGGGAATGCCTTGGCCCGGAAGGGCTCGACCGTGATCTCATCGCCGTCCTTGTAGCTGCGCATGTGCAGCTGGCAGGTCGTCGTGGCCTTGTTGGGACCGTGGGGCACACCGTCGATCACCATCGAGCACATGCCGCAGATCCCCTCGCGACAGTCGTGGTCGAACGCGACCGGACCCTCGGGGTGCTTGCTCGGGTTCTTGAGAAGCTGCTCGTTGAGCACGTCGAACATCTCGAGGAACGACATGTGCTCGGTGACCTCGATGTCGTACGACTTGAGACCGCCGGAGTCTTTGGGACCGGATTGTCGCCAAACGTTGAGTTTGATCTTCATGGGATGACTTCCTCGTAGGTTCCCGGCGGCGTCACTTGTAGCTGCGGGTCGTCAGCTTGACGTACTCGAACTTCATCGGTTCTTTGTGCAGCTTGGGCTTCTCGCCCTCGCCTTGATATTCCCAGACCGAGGCATGGGCGTACTCGTCGTCGCGACGGACCGCTTCTCCCTCTTCGCTCTGGTGCTCCTCACGGAAGTGGCCCCCGCAGGACTCGTCTCGCTCGAGCGCATCCCGGACCATCATCTCGGCGTACTCCATGAAGTCCGCGACGCGGCCGGCGTACTCGAGCCATGGGTTGAGCTCGTCTGCGTTGCCCGGGACGGTCGCCTCTTTCCAGAAGCGCTCCCGAAGGGCGGGGATGAGCTCGAGGGCCTTGTTCAGCCCCTCGGCGGTCCGCGCCATTCCGCAGTAGTCCCACATGATCTTGCCCAGCTCCCGGTGGAACTGGTCCACCGGAGTCGTGCCGGACAGCGCCAAGAGCTTCTGCGTCTTGGTGCGAACCTCGGACTCCGCGGCTTCGAAGGCCGGGTGGCTCTCGGTCACGGGGCCCGCGTGCTCGGTCGCGAGGTAGTTGCCGATCGTGTAGGGGATGACGAAGTAGCCGTCTGCCAAGCCCTGCATGAGGGCGCTGGCGCCGAGTCGGTTGGCGCCGTGGTCGGAGAAGTTGGCCTCTCCCAGCACGTGCAGACCCGGCAGGTTGCTCATCAGGTTGTAGTCCACCCACAGGCCACCCATCGTGTAGTGGACGGCCGGGTAGATACGCATCGGCGTCTCGTACGGAGACTCGCCGGTGATGCGCTCGTACATCTCGAACAGGTTGCCGTAGCGGTCGGCGATCGCGTCGCGGCCGTCGCGTTCGATCGCGGCGCTGAAGTCCAGGTAGACCGCGTTGCGCTGGCCATCGACCTCGTGCATCGCGACGCCGTAGCCGTCGTCACAGACCTTCTTGGCGGCCCGGGACGCGACATCGCGCGGCACCAGGTTGCCGAAGCTGGGGTAGCGCTCCTCGAGATAGTAGTAGCGCTCCTCTTCGGGGATGGTCCGCGGAGGATCGGTCGCCCGAGCCTTGTCGCGAGGCACCCAAACCCGGCCGTCGTTGCGCAACGACTCGGACATCAAGGTGAGCTTGGATTGGAATCCGCCGCTGACCGGAATGCAGGTGGGGTGAATCTGCGTGAAGCAGGGGTTGGCGAACCCTGCGCCACGCTTGTAGGCCCGGAAGGCCGCGGTGACGTTGGAGTTCTTGGCGTTCGTCGACAGGTAGAAGACGTTGCCGTAGCCGCCCGAGGCCAGCACGACCGCATCGGCGGCCCATCGCTTGATGTCGCCGGTGACCAGGTCGCGCGTGATGATGCCGCGCGCGTGGCCGTCGACCAAGACGATGTCGAGCATCTCGGTCCGGGTGTGCATCTTGACCTTGCCCTCGTCGATCATCCGGTTGAGACCGGAGTAGGCGCCGAGCAGCAGCTGCTGACCGGTCTGACCGCGGGCGTAGAAGGTGCGCGAGACCTGGGCGCCACCGAACGAGCGGTTGGCGAGCAAGCCGCCGTACTCGCGAGCGAACGGCACGCCCTGGGCGACGCACTGGTCGATGATGTTCACCGACACTTGGGCGAGGCGGTAGACGTTCGACTCACGGGAGCGGAAGTCTCCGCCTTTGACCGTGTCGTAGAACAGCCGGTACACGCTGTCGCCGTCGTTCTGATAGTTCTTCGCGGCGTTGATTCCGCCCTGCGCTGCGATCGAGTGCGCCCGCCTCGGGCTGTCTTGCACGCAGAAGCAGTGCACGTCGTAGCCAAGCTCGGCCAGCGTCGCGGCGGCAGAACCGCCGGCGAGGCCACTACCGACCACGAGGATCTTGAACTTCCGCTTGTTGGCCGGGTTGACCAACTTCATGTCGAACTTGTGCTTCTCCCACCGCTTCTCAATGGGACCGGAGGGGACTTTCGAGTCGAGTTTCATGCGTCGTCGCTCCTTTTTGTGCGCGTGGGGCTCAGACCGTCACGATGCCCAACAGGCATGCGGCAGGAGGGATGAGGAAGCCAATGGCCGTGACGTAGCCGACCACCGGGCCCACTTTGGAGAGGGGCTCGCGGTACTTGCCACGCATGACGCCGAGGGTGCGGAACATGCTGCTGACCGCGTGAGACAGGTGCATCGCGATGCCGACCATCGCGGCTGCGTACAGCAAGAAGATGACGGGGTTTTGGAAGTCGACGACGTACTTGGTGAAGACGTCGTGAATCAGATCATCCGAGGGCCCGTACGTCTCGATCGGCGTGTGTACAGCGCCGATGGTGAAGTGGGCGATGTGGTAGCCGACGAACGCGAGGATCGTGTAGCCGGAGTACAGCATCGAGATCGCGTAGGGCGTGGTCGCCTTGTTCGTCTTGACGGCATATGCCTGCGGCCGTGCGTCGGAGTTGCGGGAGTTGAGCTTCAACGCTGCGAACACGTGGAGGCCGATGGCGCCCAACAACCCGAAGCGTGCCCCCCACAGCAGGCCGCCGAGGCCTTGGAGGAACTTGGCGTAGGCGTTGTACGCGTCGCGACCGGCGAACACTTGCAGGTGTCCCGCCATGTGGCCGAGCAGGAAGCCGACCATTGCCAGGCCGGTGAGGGCCATCAACACCTTGAGGCCGATGGTCGAAGACCAAAGGGGCCCCCGCGAAGAACTTTTGGAAGCAGCCATGGTTGTCCTGAGGGTTGTCCTGGATCTGTCCTGGAGGCGCGAAATCGACGCGCTCTGCTGGGGCGGGCTTACCACAACGATCGGCGTTCGGCTCGTTTTCTTGCTCTCGGTTCTCGGGTGCCAAACCGCTTCTGTAGCCTGCCTGCGTCCGGATCCGGGGCGATCAGGGGGATCGCTCTCCCCGCCGTGCTCCTGGCCACGCGCGCAGGCTTGGAGCGACCGTCTCGCGCAGATGTGAGGCGACACGCACCCCCGTGCTAAATTCGATCACGATGGTGGATCGCGACGCACCAACGACAGCCGGACCCGTGGTGATCTGCTGCGCGGGGGCGGACGGTGACACGATCCGCCCGGTCGTCGAGGATCTGGAGTCCCAAGGGCACACGGTGACCCTGCTCGAGGGCATCGAGACCTCGCCGGCATCGCTGGGCCCGGCCGTGGAACGCCTCCGTGGGGAGGGTCTGTACGTCCTGTGCCGCTCGAAGGCATTGGGGCGCAGCGCCGTGGACGAGCTGCGCGACATCCTGCTCGCGCATCACGTGCCGTTTGGACGCACGCTCACGGTCGCGTCCACCCGACCGCGCGAGCTGCGAGAACGCATCGGGGCGAGCCTTCGCCGGATGGCCACGGGCAAGGCGCGACGCATGTCGGGAGTCTCACCGGATGGCCGGGCGGCTCGGACAACCCGGCTCGGCGT
>CAJXVA010000137.1 GCA_913061055.1 uncultured Pseudomonadota bacterium | reverse complement strand
GTGCGGAGCAAGGGCTCGCAGCACTCGAGAGACTCGACGCCGAGCTGGCGCGGGTATTTCAGCCCGCGTGGGCAACCCGCGCCCACCTGCTCGCAAAGCTGGGACGTCGAACCGACGCAGACACAGCGTTTCGGCGTGCGATCGACCTGTGCACCGAGCCGCCGGTTCGCGCATATCTCGAACAGCAGCGCTGCCGGTTGTTCGACGCCTGAGCGACAAGGTGCTGCACGGCCGTCGAATCTTCGCGTCGTCCCAGCACAAACGAAGAAGGGTTCCGGGCCGGCAATGCAACGGACAACGTTCGGGCGAACGCTCGCGGCCTCCTTCGAGTCGAATTCGCGCCGATCGGAGCCGATCGGAGCCGATGGCAGCCTCGGCTTCGCCAGCGCCCAAGACCAAGCCGACGGGGCCAACCGCTGGGACGAGGAGGCCGCGAAATGGCACGGCGTCCGCACCGGCGTGCTCACCGGCTCGATCGTGTTCGGTGTTGGCGCGCTGGTCGGTCTGGGCTTCTTCGTGGCGCGAATCCTGCCGTTCTCCGATCTCGAAGGATGAAGCCCGTCGAAGTAGCGTTTCAGAACTTGGTCCACAGCTGCGAACGGGATCACGATGCGACTCCTTCTCGGATGAGCCCCTCCGCGATCATGGCCTTGCGTACGGCGGGACGTTCACGGATTCGACCAACGTGGGCCCGCGTCTTCGGCCACGTATCCAGCGTGAGGCTAACGGGTCCCGACTAGTTGAGCACGACGAACGCATCCTTCTCGCCGGTACACCCGCGGGCCCCTCACGACCTTCGAAGGATTCCAGTCGAGCAGGCCGCTGCTCGCGAGGTAGTCACACAGGTTCGACAGCGCCGACAGCCGAGCCTTGATCGTCGTCGGCGCTTTCCCTTCGACTTCGAGGGTCTTGATCTACGCCGCTGACTCGGGGGGGGTTCGAGTTCGGCAAGACTGAGCCCGTTGACCTCCAACCATTCCGACAGCTGCGCCGCAGCGTGGGCGTAGGCCCGACGAGTGTGGTCGTTGCGAAGGTGCGCGGTGAAGAACTCGACGAACTTCCGCTCGGCCTTCCGCCCGAGGTCACTGACCACCGGCGGCACCAAGCCACGCACATCGAGTCGAACAAGATCACCCATCGTCACACTCCCGCCGCTGCAGCAGCTCGTCGATCGCTGCACCAGCCTCCTCGACCAGACCGAACGCCTCGCCAAGCTCGGCCGAGTCGTCGTCGAGCAACTCCAACACCTGCCGAAGCCTCCGCTGAGCCAACCGCTTCCAACGAAGCGGCGAACCCTCGCTCTGCAACCCGGGCCCCACCGCAGCCCTCATCGTCTATCCTCCGCCTCGGCATCGAGCCGCGCGTCGAAGACCGACTCCAACAGCGTGCCCGCGCCGGCACACAACACCCCCGCGTCCGTCACCGCCTCATCGGTCGGCAACTCGCTCGTTTCGATCAGCTCGACTGCGGCGCGCATCTTCTGAACGGCGGCCAGCAACGTCGCCCGCTCCAACACCTGACGCTCGTGGTCGCGGTCCAGCTCTGCCATCGACGACCATTCTTATCTAGAGGAGGATCGAGGTCGAGGGCTTTGAGGTCGAATCCGGCCGCGCGGTTAACGCCTCGGCGCCGGAGCGTCGCCGGACCGAGCCGGCCGGCGAGATCGATATCGATCATTGGCGGTGGTCAAACGGGCTCTGATAAAAAGAATTATCACTACCCGACTGCGATCCTCGCGCACCCCGGGAACCCAAGACCTCCGCCGCCAGATCCGGGGATAAGAAGTCTGAAGCTGGCGGGCCGCCAGAACGTGGCCATCCGACGCGCAAGCCCGGTTCGAGGAGCAGGCAGTCGCGCAGCAAGCCCCGTCTTCACAGAGGCGATCTCCGTGTTCTGGTCAAAAAATGTTATCTCAGCCACCCTATTAAGTCTGGGGGCCAAGCCGAAGGCGGTCGGGCGGAACGAAGAGACCGAGCAACGCGAAGGTTGACTCGGCTCCGCCCGACCGCCTTCGGCTTGGGCCCCAGACCTGTTTTTCGGCTTTTTCGGGCTGGCGCCGCCTCCACATCGAGGCTCTTCTTTCTAGGCATGACCTTCGAGGACACCCCTCGAACCGTCAGCAAGATCAGGAGAACAAGATGCCAAAGAAGACAACGTCGACCCCTGCCCGCAAAACCCCAGCCAAACGCAGCACCACCCGCGCCCCAATCAAGGTCACCAAGGAGAGCAAGTCAGGTCGAAACGAGCAGTTCCGAACCGCCGGCGGCCGCGACCTCTCCCGACCTCAACTGGTACGAGAGATCGAGCAGGGGCTCCACCCCAACCACCACGTCCGGGTCATCAAAGGAACCAAGACCCCGGTCTCGAACCCTGATGGCAAGACCGCCAACAACCTCGACGACGACTAGCCGCCCGGAACTCGACTTCGGGCCTTGATCAAGCCTGAAGTCGAGTTCCGATAAAGATAATTATCGGAACTCGATTTATCCCGGCGCCAACGGTCCCAGGGTTCGGCTCGACCTGGCGGTCCGAGGACTCAGCCTGGCGAGCGCGGCGCTTCATGCCTCGTGGTACAGGCCGACCATGCTCACCCTCACCCGCAAAGTCGGACAGCGGACCTTCATCGGGGCCATCGAGGTCGATGGTCGTCGACGTGGGAAGGGATGAAGTCGCGCGTCGGCTGTCCGGGATCGAGGACGAGTCGGCGGTCAAACTTGCCGACGCGTCGCACGAGGACCCCTCCCCTCACCCGCGACCAGCCGCTCGTCGACGACGGGTCATGCCGTCGTCCCAAAAGAGCGAGCCGGTCATCATCGAGAAGCGACGAACCCGACGAGGCTCGTAGCGCCACGGGCCGTGATCACCGGCTGTGAAAAACGGGGTCCCTGCGTCGCGCGAGAACGACACCGCAGCATGGCCTCCGAGGCCAGGCAGCTTCGCCAGCACCCGCTGGGAGAACCCTTCCCTTTTCACAGCAAACAAAAAGAGCAGAGGAGTGCTCTACTCCGCCACGATCTTGATCTGCGCACGCACATCGTCGCTTGAGAAGTTCATGGGCGGCGCAACATCTCCGAAGTCGGTGTTATCCAAGAGCACCACGTAGCGCCCGGCTGGCAGCGCGCCCTTCTTGTGCACGGTTTTGCCCACGATGCTCGAGAGCGCGGAATAGTGATGAAATCTTCCGCCGAGAATCTTCCCGGCCGCCTTGTCGAATTCTTCGTACCCCTCCCGATCCATCACGAACATCTCGAATTTGGGTCCTTCGCGTAGCGTCACATCTATGGACAGCGTGGACCGGACTTTCAGGTGCACATCGAACCGCTGGTAGTGGTCTTCGCCAACAACAACTTCCTTGTTCGCAAGAATCCGAGGCCCGACGGCATCAGCAAGAGGGCTCCGACGGTTCTTGGAGCCGAATATCGACTCCGACTGGGAATCGAAGACGCCCGGAAAAAAGAACCAGACCACAAGAACCGCGAGGATCCCCCCAAGGATGACCGTACCGAGCCCAACTCGTGATGCGGACACTCCACGACGAGACGAGCCAGAAGCGACAGGAGAGCCGCGCCCAAGTGCGACACCACACCCCGCACAAAACGCCTGGCCAGACTGGAAAGGCGCCCCGCATCGACCACAGAAGCTACCGCCTTGAACCCGTGTCATCGTCCATTAATGTCCCTCCCGTAAACGATCACGTCCAGAGGTTTCTTCCCAGGGGCCAACTGCCAGCCTCGCTCGCGAATCGCTGCCACAGCCTCACTGGCCCCGATCCGACGCAGGTACTTGTCGGTCGACTCCAACGACGCGTGCCCGAGCTGGACCTGGATCAGCTTCTCGGCCACCCCCTCGCGGAACAGCTCGTGCGCGTGGGTATGCCGTAGCGCGTGCGCATGCACCCGCTTCGACAGCCCCAGCTTCGACCGCAGCCGCCCGCACATGTGGCGGACGTAGCTCGACTGCATCTCGCGGCCGGTGAACGTGCAGAAGACCGGCCCGCCGGGGTCGAGGCCCAATTTGGTCCGCAGCTCAAGCCACGGCCCCAACGCCTCAAACGACTCCGGGTCCATCCCTGCGAGACGTGGCTTGCCGCCCTTCCCTCGCCGCACCCAGACGCCGCCGTCCTTGGGCCGCAGGTCTTCCATCCGCAGGTCGAGGGCTTCGCTTACCCGAAGCCCCGCCCGCCACATCACCACCAACAGCGCCCGGTTCCGCGTCCGCGTCTTCTCGTTGCGCCCCAGCGGCCCGTCGAGCAACCGCTGCACCTCGTCCCGCGTGTAGACCTCGGGCGGCAGGTCCCGCCCCGCCTTCCCCTCTATAGAGGGTGGCCCCGCTGGGCCCCTGCCCTTCGCCGACGAACCTCGAGGACGCACCGGCGCGGAGAAGTCGATCGCGAGCTGCCTCATGTTGACCATGATCGCATCCCGCGATCCCGTTTAAAAGCGAAAACGCTCAGCCCAGCGACGGCCGGCCGGCCGCAACCCATCCGGCCTGCGCCGCACGAACGTCCTCGATCGCGGACACCAGCTCCTCCAACGCCGCCAGCTCGTCGTCGCTCAACGGCTCGAACCCAGGGTCGGCCGGCCCCTTCGCCTTCCGCCGCACGAACGCCACGGCCTGCACCCGGTAGTACCGATCCATCGCTTCGCGCAGGTCCGATACGGCCTTGTCCATGCCCCAGCGTATGACGCCGTGTCTCGACGTCGAGCCCGAGTCTCCACCGCGCCGCTCCGCCGTTCGGTCACGTTTCCGCCTCGGCTTCGATCACGCTTTAACGCGGAAACGTGACTGAAGCCGAACCGAGTTCGGTAGCCTCAGCCATGGCCAACGACGATGCCGAACACGAGGGGCGCAGCGGTGGAGACTTTCTGCGCAGCTTGCTCGTCATCGGAATCCTTGCCGGGCTCTGGTTCTTTTTTACGGAGAACAACTCCAGCGACCCGCGACCAGCCGCGTCACCAGCAGCCGCTCGTGAGGCCCGCGCATATCGGCCTCCGCCTCCGCGTCAGCAGCCCGTAGCACCACCCCCCAAGGGCCCGATCTACTCACCCGAGACAGGCCATCTGCTCAACCCGAGCACCGAAGCCAGTCCACCTGCCGGACGCTCAGGCGTCGAATTCGGCGCTTCGCCGTTGTTCGAACCATCTGATCCGCCACCGGAATCACGGCGAGCAAAGCGGCGTCGAAGGCGGAAGAGTTCGAGCTCCGGTGCGCCGCTTCCCCCGACGAACAAGCAGAAGGCCGTCCACGTCAAAGGCTACCACCGCAAGGACGGCACCTACGTCAGGCCTCACACTCGGAAGGCGCCGAGCCGATAGCCTCGCCTTCGGTCACGCTTCCACCCAAAAGCGTGACTGAACCCGACAGCCACGCCACTGCCGAGAGCGAGGGCACGGGCCAGAGAATCCGCCCCGCGCAAGTCTGCAGAGCCCCAGGCGGTGCCCCCCGTTCAGGAGTTCACGGTCTGGGGCCGTACTCCTCAAGGATCTCACGCATTCGCCGCATCGCCGCCTCAAGAGCCGCCCGCGGAATCGGACGAATCGAAAGAGCAGCAAGCAAGGCTTCGATCGCATCGTCGATCACACGCGACCAGCCATCAGCCCCCGGGCCTGCAAAGACCTCGGCGAAGCCTCGTACTTCTCGCCACTGCGCGTCAAACTCCTGGGCAAGCCTCGACGCAGCGCTCCAATCTTGACGCGCCACGGCGTGCTCGAGGTCAGACCACTCCCTTATCGGCTCATCCGGCACGACCCGGCCTCCCTCTGCCGTGCCGCAGCAAGACCCGCTGAATCGTCGACCACCTCACGCTGACGCCCCGCGAACAGTGTGAAGCGGCGAGCTTCGAGAGGATGGCGTTGAAGGCGACTCATGGCTCACATGTCGACCGTCGGCCCACTCCGTTGCAGAGTTTTCCTCCGATTCCGCGATCCGACCCAAGCGGGGGAGCACTGCCGCCGTTCGACGGTCTCGAAGAGTTCGAGAAGTTCGAGCGGGATCCGGCGGTGAAGAGCAGCTTGCGCGGCTTCGACTGAAGCTGCCGGAGCCGGAGACGTGACCTCAAGCGTCGCTGGTATTCGCATCAGAAAACCAGAAAAGACCGAGGTCGAAGACCAAAGCAGATCTGACACGTCGCGCCAAAGGCCAAAAGGGCGTTCGTGACAGTGGCCCCCCCGCCGCTCGCTACCCTTCGGTCAGACCACTCAGAAACACTTCAAAGCTGTCGGCGACGAGTTCGACCGGCTCGCCCGGCTCGTTGCGGTAGACAACAGCGGGACCATCGCGCCCACCTCGATAGTCGAGGCCCCACCACGCGTTCCCCTGCCCAGCAAACACCACGACCCCATCTGGCACGTCGAAGGAATCACGAACGTCATAGGCACGCATCAGCGTGCCTGCTCCAGCGTCGGCGTCCGCTCCGAAAAATGGGAGCAGAGGATAGTACGCCTCCTCGTCCTCGAAAGCTGAGAAGTTCGAGACCCCACCATTCTGCTGCTCCAGCAAACTGCGCATCGCGCCAGGCAACACATGCCCGACGTACGCCTCCGCCGCCAACAGTTGCTCCCGGGTCGCCCCTTGTTTCTCTCCGAACCAGAACGGAAGAGACTCGTCATCTAGTAGTGCCATGTTGCCCCCTCAGGCCGGATGCTCCGCCAATATGAGGGATTCCGATCCGGCCGGCGGCCGAGCCATGGATCCCATGCGGCACGAGTTGAACGACGGTTCCTCCTGCGTGGTGAGGAACAAGGCCGATTCGCTCCATGTAGTGCAATCCTGCAGCTGCTGTCGGTCGCCCTCGCGCACCGACCAAACCATAGCGCTCGGCCACGGCCATCGCCATCCTGGAACGATCCCGCGCAGAACCATCGAGGCCCGACACGCTGAATTCATCAACCGAATGACGACTGAAGTTCGGCCGCCCCTTGTTGAACAGAATCCCCTCTCCGGCGTGAATATCGACAACACGCGGATCGCCAGGATGCGGAAGCTTCGACGATCGGTTCGGGAAGAAGGTCGAGTCCCCAGGTGTGCCACTCCACGTTCCGTCTTGCGGGAGCCGAGAAGCCTTTCGTGAGGGTCCCAAGGCCTCTATCAACCCCTCAAGGGGTTTCCAGTCGGGGCCGACCTTGATCATCCCCCGCTGGGCTGCCAGGCGCTGTACGGCGGTCTTGACCGTGCGACCAGTGGCGACGACTGCCGGGGCCAGCTGCACGAGCCCAACCGCGACCTCGGCCCCCGTCGCAATTGAGTGAGCGGTCTCAACCTTCGCCCCGAACCCGATCGCCGTGTCCGCGACCCCGCTGTGGAAGCCCGAATGAACGGTCTCCCCCGTCCAGTCGGAACGCACGCTGGCCTGAAGCTGGTCGGCGTCGAACGCAAAGAACGCCAGTGCCCCAGCTCGCCCCATCGCTGACCCCGCCGCCAGGACGCCTCCGCCGGAGGCCCCCGTCATCAGGATCATCGTGTAGGTCATCATCCAGCCGAAGCCCTTCGCCTGTCCGGCGTTGACTCGCTCGGCCATCGTGTCCAGGACGAACTGGTCATGCGCCGCGTTCGCCTGGGCCCTCTCGAACCAACCCCCGGGGTCGGCGTTCGGGACCGCCAAGATGTCGTTCCCGATCGGGGTGACATGCTCCGCCTCCGCGTTCGAGAACTCGATGTACGACTCCCCCTCGTAGGCGTAGGTGTATTGCTCAGAGACGAGGCGCTCGTCGGTCCCCCCTCGGTCGACGCGATCGACGGGGTTACTCGAGCAGTAGCGGTAGCGATTGAGTCCACCGCCAAGCCCGATTGGGTCAGCGCTGCACCACCTCCCCAACCAACTCGCGTAGTAGCGGGCGCCATGCTGTGCGAGCCCCGTCTCCTCGTCCCGCTCCATCCCCGTGAACCGGTACCGGTTCACATCCACATCAACGTCACTGCGGACCGCCCGGTACGCCGTTGTCCCGTACGGGTGATATTCCTCGTACGACACCACCCCGCCGTCCTCGTCGACCTCGAGGCTCGTGCTGCCCAGGTGGTTCTCCAGTCCGTAGCGGTACAGCGGCTTCGGTGTCGACACCGCCTTCCGATCCCTGCGGAGCTTCGTGTCGAGCGTGAGGCCCCCAGGCGCGTGCTCGGTGAAGGTCGTCTCGTCGACCTTCTCTTCGGTGAACGGGTCGTCCCCGACAAACCTCCGGAACTCCTCGACCCCGCCGACGTAGACACGCTCTTCGGTCCGCCCGCCCTTGACGGTCCACTTCCGGACTCGAGCACCGTCGACGTACTGGAAGTATACCTCCGTCGTCCCGCGACGCACTCGGCGAAGCTGGTCGAACTCGTCCCACCCCACCTCGTCGAGGTGGGGCATCTGCATCCGTCCGAACTCGTCGTGCGGGTATAGCTCGGGTGTCGGCGTCTTCCCAACGGCGCTGGCCCGCAGCCGGTTGCCGTGCTCGCTGTACTGATTTCGGCGCGTCCACGCCCCGGCGCTATGCCGCGCCGCGAGCTGGTGGCGCAGCTCCAGCAGGTTCCCGTGAACATCGTAGCTGTACCGCTGCGTGTAGTTCCGAACCGCGGTGACGTCGTTTGGAGCCGCCACCCGCTGCAGTGCGGTATCGGTCGGCCCGCGACCTGGGCCTCCGCCGCCGGCGAGCTGGCCGTGGTGCTCGCGGCCGCTGGCCTCAACCAGGCGATAGAGCGTGTCGTAACGGTAGCGGGTGACCGGCTCGACACTCTCGCCACCGGTCGTCACCGACTTGTGCGCGTCGTCGCGAATCCGAACGATCTTGCCCGACGGGTCATAGACGTACGACAGCGCCTGCAGCGTCTTGCTGCCTGCCTTGGACGTCATCGACGCCAGTCGCTGCGTCTTCGGGTCGTACGCGTAGCTTGTGCGCGCCTTGCCGCGCTTCACCGCCGTCGCCCGCCCGAAGATGTCGTAGCCCTCGACCTCGTGAATGACCTCCGCGCCTCCGCCCTCCGCATCGATGCGCGAGACCGTCTTGGGCAGCCCCTCCTCGGTGTACTCGTGCACATGCCGAGCCCCGTGCGGGTTCTGCGACTGCACGAGCCGGCCCTGCGCGTCGTACTGGGCACTCGACTCGAATTCGCGCTCCGTCTCCAGCAGGTCAGCCGCGGCCGCATCGAGCTCGGCCACCGACGCGCACCCCACCAACACCGTCCAGTCGGGACGCTTCGTCGGGTCGGCGGGCAGGACCCGCGACGTTCGCTCGACCCCGCCTTGGTGGTCGTACTCGAGCAGCGACTGCAGGCCCCCACCATCGTAGACCCGCAGCAACCGGCCCTTGTGATACGTCGAGGCGTTGACCGCCTCGCCCAGGTCGACCTCGGGCGCCTCATCGACCCACACCCGATGCTTCACCACCGCCGAGCTGCCATCGGCATCCGTGACGACGAAATCGCTCACCGGGCGCCGCAAGGCATCGTAGCTGGAGAACATCCCGTGCCCTGAGCCGACCGGTCCACGCCGGGCATAGAGCACCGACCCATCGACGTTTGGTACGCTCGCCGAAACACCACCGTCAACGCTGCGCGCTTGCAGCTGCAGACCACCCAGGCCGAAGCGTCGCTTCTCTGCAACCCGGCCGTCGGCGTCGATGGTCTCCGCCGCGTTCCCGGCCGCATCGAAGTGCGTCCGCGTCACCACCATGCGGTGCTGCGTCTCGTCACGCAACTCAGCGAAGACCGCGTGCGTCCGGCCCAGAGCATCGAACCGCACGTGGTTCCCCGTCCCCGCATGCAACTCGAGGTCCGCCTTCTCGCGGTCGTCGAGCTCTCCCTCGTAGCCCTCCTCGCCGGCGGTGTCGTTGCGATCGAAGACGACCTGGCCCCACGCATCGAACTCCGTTCGCTCGACGGTTCCGTCGCGGTACTCCACCCGGACCGGCCGCCCGAGATCGTCGTAGTGAACCTTCTTGACCGGGTCGCCGCTGACCACCGCGTAGCCGGGCCCGCCCTCGCTCGGGTCAAAGCTCGAAACCGTCTTGCCCTTGTTGTTGACCGCCCCATGCCCGCCCGCGCGGAACCGAGCCCCCTCGATCTTGGTGCGGGTCTGTAGCGCCGCTCCCGACCCGCTGTAGTAGGTGATGCTCGTGTGTTCGTGCGCGCTCGCCTTCGGCTCGGGCAGGCGCTTGTGCTTGCGGAGCTTGAAGTGCTCATGGCGGGTGTGGACCGTCACCGAGACCGGCCGGGCGTCGAGGTCGTACTCGATGCGGGTCGCGGGGTCGTCTTCAGTGGTCCCCTCCCCGTCCACGCCAAAGCTCCAGGTCTTCGTGACGCGCCCCAGGGCATCGAAGCGCACGTTCGACTCCACGCCGTTCGCACCCAGGGTCCGCTTGGCACCCAGGGTCCGCAGGTCGAACTCCGAGCGCACGGTGTTCCCGAGCGCATCCGTGGCCTCGACGGCGAAGTAGGCGTCGTCGTCGTACGTCACCGTCGACGCGTTGCCGAACGCATCCAGCGAGCGCTCCGACAGGAAGAACTTCGAGGGGTTGTGCTCGGCGGTTCCCGAGGGCGCCCATAGCAGCCCGGCATCCTTGATGTAGGGGGAAGCATCCAGCTGCTCCTTCGCCCGAGCGTCTCCGCCAAAGACCCCGTCCCACTGCGCGTCGCTGAAGACCGCGCTGTGGCTGGAGTGGACGATTCCGGTCCGGCCGATGCCCGAGGGTGCACCCGAAGCGCTCCCGCCGAAGGGCCCCGAGACGTCGTCTTCGAAGAAATACGTCCTCTCATGGCTGAGCAGCTCGCCGCCCCCCATGCCACGCAGCGCCCCCACCGAGAACGGAGCCGTAGAGTCGCCGGACTGCCCTGTGACCGCAAAGCTGCGCGTCTCGGCGACCGCCCCGACGCGATAGTGATCGGGCCTGTCCTCGTCGAACACGGTCACGACCTCGCTCCGCACGACCTCCGTCCGCAGCTGCGGGTCGTCCGTGGGAGCGTCGGAGTTGGCCAGATCCGGGTCGGGCGGAGCTTCGGGACCAGCGTCCGGCTTCGAGGTCCCCACGGGATCGTCGACCTCGCCGCTGTGCACCTCGACTCGCACGGTCCGGGTCATCCCTTTCGACCATGCGTCGTAGACCCCGTCGTCTTTGCTCAGGGCCGACCCCAGCGGCGCAGGCTCAGCTCCGGTGTCGAAGAGGAACAGCTCGACCCGGCGGTTACCGGACTCTGCCGTGTCGTCGGGCGTTGGCACGGCGAGAAAGCTCTCCCCCGCGCCCACCGTCTTCACCGACACGCCCGCGGGCAGCGATGAGCCCGCATGTTGGAAGTAAGCCTCGACCAGGATTGCCCGCTGCTCCGCAAGCCCCGAGGCGCCCTGCCCCGCGGCGAACGCCTCGAAATCCGCGTGCCCGAGCGCGGTGGCCATATGGCCATCCTCAGCATCGCCCCAAACCCCGATGCCGCTGCCCTCGTACTGCGACAGCCACACCGCGACATCACCCCGCAGCAGCGCCCCGACCGTCTCCGCGCGGGCGACCGAGAGCGCCGCGTTGTCGTCCGGCTGCCCTTCGGTGTCGGTGTGTCCGACCACCACAACCTCCGCGCCGGACCGCTCCTGATGCAGCGCCTGCGCGGACCTCAACCCCGGCAACGCCACCGGCAGGACAAAGCTCTTGGCCTCCTCGAACATCACGCCGACCAGCTCGACCCGCACCCCGGTCTCGTCCTCCGGGTCATCAGCCCCGAAGGGTTCGACCGGGTTCAGCGGCAGCGAAGGCTCCGCCGCCGCCTTTCGCCGCGGGTAGGCCACCTCGATGGTTTTCAGAGGCACCCCGAACTTGTCCACTTCGAGCACCGCGCTGTGGCTCACCCGGGGGTCCGGGGTTTCCTGGCGCTCATAGCTGTACGACAGCGACTGCTCGGCCACCGTCAACAAGCAGCGGTGGTCATCTCCGCCACCCACGCTCTTCACATCGTAGCCGTGGACGGAGATCGCTAAAGGCCGGTCCGCCACGTCCTGGGCCGCCGCCTTTGCCTCGTCGTCCCCTCCCGCATCGAGTCCCGGCCGTATCTCCGCGTACGACTCGCTGCGCAGCAGCATCCCCTTGAGCGCTCGGGCGACCTCGGGGTCGCCTGCCCCGGGCTCGGGGAGTGAAACCACACTGGCGTCGTAGTTCTGGTTGTACTCGGTGGCGTAGAGCTCGGACAGCGAGCCAGCGCCCGGCGGCACGATCCCCGTGTGGAACCACGAGCGGGTGAACGTCCGGGGGGTGGCGTCCTCGAGGGCGTAGGACTGCCGAACGGACGTCTTCTTCCCGCTGCGCTTCTCCGCCTTCGCGGCCAACAGCGCCAGGTCCTGCGCATCGCCCTGCTCGATGAAGCCAAAGCCCCGGAACTCCCGCTCCCGCGGGTCCCAGCACCCGTGGCGGTAGACATACGACGACGAGAAGTAGAGTTCGGCCGCGTGGTCGTACGACTCGAGTTCGGTCACGACGGGCACACACAGCGGAAGCCGCCCGATCGGCGAAGCCTGTTCGGGCGAAGGAAGCAGCGACGTACTCGAGCGGTAGGTGAAGAACGTCTGCAGGCCGATGTTGTTCTCATCGACCGCCAGCAGCATCTGCCGAACCTCGCCCTTCTCCCCGGGAAAGAAGTCGATCGCGGTGACGACGGCGTTCGCTTCCTTCTTCGCGAACACGAACGACCCGGTGCCACGTCCCTCGATCCGGCACAGAGACGAGAGCCCCAGCTCCTCGAAAGCGGGGATTGTCAGCGGCGGCTGGGCGACAAACCCGTTGCCACTCTCACCGAGCCAGAGCGTCGCCTGGCCATCCCCCACGACGAGGATGTCGACACCGCCGGTGCCCTGCACGTCGAAGGCCCGGATCCTTCGGGGGTCGAGGGCCGGCCCCGCCAAGCCGTCTCGGGTCGGCAGAGACGTATCCGGAACCGGCAACGGCAGCGGGTCGCCGAACTTGCCGTGTCCGAGCCCAGGCCACAATGTCGCTTCGCCTTGCTGCAAGTGCACCAAGTCGGGCAGACCGTCCCCGGAGACGTCGACCAGCATCACGCAGGCGTCCGGGTCGGTCAGCACATCGGCGGCCCCTGCAGGCATCTCCGGCGTTTCGACTGGCTCCCACCCGCGCTGCAGACCCTCGAAGCGCCAGAGCTCGGGGCTGGCCCCCGGGTCGGCGACGACCAGCGCATCCGTACGCCCATCACCATCGAGGTCGCCCCACAGCACTCGGGGGAATCCGGTCTCCTCGTCAAAGTCCGCCTCGGGCGGCACCGAGGGAAGCATCACCCCCGCCGCCCAGCCGTCGTCGTCCGGGTTGCGCTCCCAGACCTGCCCCGAGCCGCCCGGCCCGAGCTCGACCAACGCGGGGCGACCGTCGAGGTCGAGGTCGAAGAAGCGCTGGCGGTGGGCCTCGTGACCTCCCGAGGCGGATGCTCCAAACGCAAGCGACTCCGATGGAGCGTTCGTCTGAGCATCAACCCGCCGGTGAAAAGAAAATGCCCCGAGGTGCCGCACCAGCAGGCCCGCGACCGCGCGGCCATCGAGGTCAATGAACTCGGCGTCGGTCAGCTTCTTTGAGAGGTCAAGCCCCTCGAACGCGGGCAACACCCGGGCCTGCGGAGCGATAGCCTGCTCGGTGTAGACGAACGTCCGCGGCGGCGCGGCCAGCTCGCTGCCGTCGTCGCCGATGCCGATGTGCCCCACCCCGGTCAGCCGCGAAGCGACCGGGTCCAGGTCGTAGGAAAGCTCGACCCGAGAGACCAACAGGGTCTCCCCGCCCAAGCGATGCAGCACCCGAACGCCCCGGCACAGCCTCCGCGTCCGGACCTCGAAACCTGCTCGGCCCGACGAGAACGGGTCGGGACGCACGAACCACGCTCCGGGGTCGTCCTGGGCGAGGTCTGCCGAGCCCGCCTCCGCTTCCCAGTCGAGGAGCACCTCGAACAGGAAGTCCTCGGGCGCCCCCTCGACCAGAGCTTGCATCCCCGCCTCTGAGGCCACCGGGAACGCCTCCTGCGGAGGTTTTCGGTTCGCGTACAGGACCCGCACCAGCACGCTCTGGCACCCCGGAGCCCGACCGCTCTCGACCTCCGTGTCGGTGGCGTACTGGTAGACCACCGTGTTGCCCAGCGGATCGACCTGGGCTGAGAGGTTCCAGCGGAACACTCGGGTCTCGTCGTCGGGGTCGGCCACGCGCGCAGCTGCGTCGAACCCGAAGACCGAAACCACGTTGCTTCCGCTCGTGACGCGCCAGTGCGAGACGCCCCCCTTCTCCCACCGCTCGATACGGGCAAAGCCCCCCTCGAGCCGCGGCTGATACCGGGTGACGGCGTAGCCCCCCTGCCCTTCACCCGCGCCAACCTTCACCAGTTCGGCGGCGTCCGAGAAGATGAAGACGTCCGACTCGGAAGCATCGTCGTACGTCGGCACCCCTCGGGCGCTCTGCCCCAAGTGTGGACGCGTCGTGGCCCGTTGGAAGTAGGGCACGCTGAGCGCCCAGCCCAGCCCAAACGGACCGTTCTCCCCGTTGCTGTCGTACCCGAGCCCCAAACCAGGGGTCAGCGTGCGACCCGGCGGCACAGGGAACGCAATGTTTCCCGTTGCCGAGCCCATCACCGAGTTGACCGAGAACTTCTCCCCGAGTTTGGGGAGCCCGACCCCGCCCTCGGCCCCCGCGGTCTCCGGCGTCATCGCCTGTGGGTCCTCGTCGCCCTCGACGTGAATCACCAGCTCATGGTGCTTGCCCGGCTCGGCCGTCACCGGTGAGGTCTCCCCAGTGGGCAGCAGCCGCACGTTGTGGGTCACATCAGGGCGTGAATCAGCCATTGGGGCGCTCGCAGGCTACCACCGACGCCATCGCGGCCCGAAGCGAGTTCAACGAGAAGGGACAGGCCCCTGCCCTTCTCGTCGGACGCGATTGCCTCCGCCCTAATTCCTGCCCGACACTCGTGCTCCGCGTGGCGCTCAAACCGATCAAGCTCCGCCTCGACGGCGAGGAGGTTCACCTCGTCCCCGCGCGAGACGTGGAGCGCTGGGGAGGCTATATGAACGGCCGCCGCGGCGCCTGGGATCTGACAACCGCGGAGAACATCGGCGACATCCGCCAAGCCCTCATGTGCCCACCGTCCCAGGACACCGAAGGTGTTTACACCGAGCTGCGCAAGCAACTCGAGGATGGCTCGGCGCTGTTCTTTGAGATCCCGCCCGAGTCGGTCCCGTTCGACAGTCCGCCAGAGGTCGACATCCGCGACCTCATCCCCGATGGCCGCGACGACCGAGGCGGCAAGAACCCCGACGCCCACGGAAGCCTTCACTGGCTGGAGATTGTCTGTGTTTCTGCCAAGGGAGAGTCATTCGCGGGAGCGAAGGCACGAGTGCGACTCCCCGACGGCCGCACTGAGCACGTGACGCTTGGCGGGACTTCGTCCGTCCGCTTCGACGACCTCACAGAAGGTGGCACGGCCCACTTCGAGCTTTCCGGAGACGCTGTTGCTCGGGGCCCCCTGCGGAATCCGGAGGGTACTCGATACGACCTCGGCGCCTCGATCGGCCTGCCAACACGGCGCCAGCATGTCCTGGTCGTCCATCCGAACCCCCGCGCGTTCGTTTCCGTCGAACTCTTCGTCGAAGACGAACCGGTGAGCGTAGGGAACTACACGCTGACAACCAAGCTCGGAGACCAAGGTGGCGCCCTCGATGGAACAGAGGCCCGCGCTGAGGGTTTTGCGCTCCCCTCTTCGGCGACCTACAGCTTTGAACAGGTGACCCTCCCGCCGAGGCCGGCGAACGAGGATGTTCCGGACAAGCCCCACGCCCCTGTGAACCCCGACGACTCGGGACCCGTTGGCGACGACCCGATCACCCACGAGCCCAAGCACGCCCCCGTTCCACAGGACACAGTCCGGGTCACGCTCCGCCTCGAGGACGGCTCTTCGCTCCCCGGAAGCATCCTGCTCTCCCACGCCAAGACAGACGAGGCGGAGGGCGACGAGGCCGAGTTCAGCGGGGTCAGTTCAGCCGGGACTCTGCGTGCCCGCTCGCTTCGGATACCCGACTAGCGAGTCCCCCGGAGCGGCCCGAGGCCAGCGCGCAGCACCGACAGCTTGCACGACAACCGGCACGCCCGCGCTACCCTCGAAGCCCCCACTTCTCGGCCAGCCACTGGTGCGCATTCTGCTCGGAGATATCCCCGCATCCGGCGTCAATGCCACAGTATGGTGAACTTGTTCGGATCTCAACGCAGGCGTCCTGGATGAGACCGGGCCCCTCACCGAGGAACGGATACATGATGTCGGTATTGTCCTCGGTGGACGCAAGACCTGTTTGCCGAACGATGGCCGTAGTCAGAAACCTTGTATGAATCTCGACGTCAAAGGCGTCTCCCTCGTTGAGATGAAAAAACGTAACATCTCGGGGGTTCAGATCGTCGCAGTCGAGTTCTCCGCCGTTGCACGAGACCGCGTTTGCATTCGGCCCAGGGGTGAAGACGACCATACTGTAGTCCACCGGCTCAGAAGGCCTTTCATCTGTCACCGCCACACGATACGGAGCCAAGAACTCCTTGACGCCGGCCAAGACGTCATCTCGTTTCGGGCCATCCCCGTACCCTTCGTCAAGGGTTCCCGAGCCAACGAACTCGCAAGCATGGCGGTCGATCTCTGCATCCGACGGAGAATCTGAGTCGAGAACAAAGCCTCCTTCAGCATCGAAGTTCAAGTAGACAACGTGGCCGGCGTCGGCGCAGACCTCGTTGCAGATCTGCCACGATGGACACTCGGAGTCGTCGGCGCAGCCCTCGTCGCCTGAACTGGAGGATCCCTTGCTTTCTGTGGTGGTCGCGTCGGTCGGATCAGCCGTCGCGCTCCCGCTTCCTACAGTCGTCACGCCGCTGGTCGTGGCAAGAGCGCCTCCTGTGCTTTCTGAACCCTCGGCTGTCGTCACGGCACTACTGGAACCGGCGGGCGAGGGGGCATCGCCCGTTGACGATGACCCTGCCCCCCTCGAATCCGAGTCCCGTTCATCAACGGCATTCGGAGAGAAGCAGCCCGACAAAACCAGGGTCAAGATCGCTAGTCCACGCGTCATAGCCATTTGACCGTCTCACGCCCCCGTGAACTCAGCAATCGACAGGCAGCTGAAGAGGCAGGTTCAAAAAAAATCCCCGCGCCCCCGGGAATTCGGGGGGCAGGGAACAGGCAAACAATTGCATTGGTTTAGCCCGCACCTTGGATGGTAGCCGGGGGCTGCAAGGGGAGCAATCGCGCGGCCAGCGACCTGAAACTTGGTGGCACGGCGCCGACGGATGCAACAGAACGGCTTAGGGTCGGAACCAGATCCCACAGCCCGCGAGGCTTGATCCGGCCTCAGCGCCCGTAGAAGACGTCCCGGGACGGAAAGAGAAGCTCCTCGACCTTGAGCAACCCCTTGCGGACCCCGCGTCTCAGCTCCGCTTGGAGGTTCCCGAGGTCCCACTCTCGACGATCACTGTGCAACGCCTCCGAGATGCGCATCCACGTCGCGTGCTCAGAGGTGTCGGCGCAGCAGGTCAGCGACAACCTCACTGACATCGACGCCACGCACAGCCGCGGCAACCGCAAGATCCTTGTCGATCTTCGGAGGAAGATAGACGACCCGACGCCGAACCTGTCGTCCAGAAGATCGAGTAACAATTCCGCGTTGCGGAGCTACACCCCCTCCGAGGGACTTGCTGTTTCCAGGCTTTGACCGCGCCTTCGGCTGAGTGGGTACGACGGCCTGGGGCAACTCTGAGACTGAGGGCTCACTCGCGACGACCTCGACAAGTTTGGGGGCGACAACAGCTGGTGTTGGCGCAGCCCCTCGGACAAACGCTTCAGCAGCATCGGGGTCTAGCGAGGGTCGACTCATCGACAACGTCGGTTTGGACTTGGACTTGGACTTAGGCGATGGCACGGACAGACTCCTGATTCTCGATCAAACCTTCAAATTCATCGACGAGGCTGCTCACCTCTCGACCGGCCTTTGAGTCCGGCGCGTACGTAGAGGGGCCCTGCCCCATCAAGACGGACTCTCGATACGCCACGAGGTTCGACAGCATCGTCTCAAGAACAGGCAACCCTGCTTCTCCGAGCGACCCTCGAACGTTTGCATCCAGTTTCGAGCGAGGATCCCGGCGATTCACGAGGATCGCCGCCTGGAACTGACTCTTGATCGCCCCTGCCCTACGGACGACGTCGATCGCATCCGCGAGAGCCCACAAGTCGAAACCGCTGGGGGTGGCGGGCAGGATGGCAATGTCAGCCGCGAGAATCGCAGAACGGAGGATCTCAGCCTGGCTGGGAGGAGCGTCGATCAGAACGACGTCAAACTGTCCGACGAGAGTATCGAGCTCGCCGGGCTGGTGCATCGTAGCCCCCATTGCGACGGTCGTCGGCGCCGGCATCCCCGCTGCTCGCGCCGCCTCAGACCACGCGTAGGCGCTACGTTGAGGATCCGCATCGACCAGGAGAACTCGTCGCCCTCGCGCAAGAAACTCGGCTGCTGTGGCGACGGCGACGGTGCTCTTACCAACGCCGCCCTTGGGAGACGCGAAGGCGATGACATGACCCATGGCCAGGTCGATACTGGAAGAACGACCATTTCGAAAATTTTCGGCGACCTGAGTGCCCTGAGCCACCGACGCACCCGAGCCATCGGCGCACCCGGGCCACCGGCGCACCCAGGCCACCGACGTACCCGGGCCACCGACGTACCCGGGCCACCGACGCACCCGGGCCACCGGCGCACCCAGGCCACCAGCGCACCAAGACACTTACGCATCCAAGTCCCGAGGAACTCTTTTCATGGCAAGTCTCCCAGAATGGCATTTCGAGCAGCTGCGAGGGTTTCGGCGAAAAGGACTTGGTCGATGCTGTCCGGGATTTTTGCTCCTCTGGCTCGCCGGCGCCGCCAAACGTCGAGATCGGATGGCTTTGGTCTTGCAACCTCGTCTAAAGCCTGCGCTCGGTCGCGAAGGGAGTCCTTCGGGCAGGGTAGGGGGTCACTGCCCTTCGTTTTCTCGGGCGGAGCCGTAGGCGCAGCTAGATTTAGCTCGCGGAGCGAGTCGTTCTGAAAGGGGATTTGAAGGGGTCTTCCCCTTCTCTTCCCTAGTCCCCCTTCCCCCGTAGGGGGGGGGACGGGGTTGACGGCAATTTGTGCCGCGCAATTACTGGGCAGCTTTTGGGGGCTCTCTCGACGAACCTGAACAGGCTTGGAGTCAGGCCCGTCCAGCTTTCGCCTCACGACCCGCTCGGCCGCTTCACGTCGACCCACTCGGCCCTGCTGGCGCAGCTCCACAGCTCGCTTTGCGGCCGAGCGACGCGTGTAGCCAGAGCGCTTGGGAACCCTCCGGCCCAGTCGAGCGAGCTGCGTACACGCCCACGGGAGCAATTGCTCCCCAAGCTCCGGCCCGACCTGCAACAGCAGGTAGTGGTGCTCGCTAGGGCGGCCCTCGGCGGTCCCTTGCTTCCAGGTCTGGCGCCTCTTCACGAGGCCAAGCTCGACCAGACCTGGTGGACGGTCTTTCCCACCGTTGATCGCATATCTGAACGCTCGTTCCGACATCCCCAGGTCCGAGGCCAGGATGGCCTCGTACTCATACACGCCGAGAGCACCGGCCATGTACGCCGTGATCACCGCACGCAGAACGTCTTTTTGTGTCCGGGTGAGGGTAGGGTGCTGACCCCGCAGAAACTCCGGCAGGCTGTTGGAGCGGTCCCCCAGCTCCCGCACTGTGAAGCACTGGGCCTCGACGTGCGCCATCGCAACCGAGGCCGAGCGTCCTTCGTCCCACATGCTGCGACGGCCACGACGCTTCTCGATGCCGTCGAGCTTCAGCTCGAGCTGCTCACAGCGGACGTGCGGGCCGGTTCCCCGTCGTCTCCACGATGCCCCCGGGAAGAACCCGAGCTGTGCGCTATGCGCGGCATCTCGAGCTCGTTCGGCCTCTCGCTTGGCCTTGGCTTCGACCTTTCGACGCTCCTGCTCCGCTCCGGGGACCTCCTCATCGGGGTAGCCCGCCCAGAGCTCGGCAAGGCGCTCCTCTTGGGAGACTTCGGTGGAGACCAGGGTCTGTGGCACCTTAGGCAAGCCCGCCTGGGCCACCGCGTCGAGGAACGGGGCAGGGCGCTCTGCGGGCACCTCAGACATCGCACAAGGACTCTCGGCCTCCGACGACGTCTCGGCCTCCGACGACGCCTGAGGGGCTTGCTGTGACCCCCGCGTGTCCAAAAGGCCCCTCGGAGGGCACCGAGGGTCCTCTCCTGCCGCACGCACCGAACCTGTTGCCTGCTGCGGGGTCGGGCG
>CAJXVA010000136.1 GCA_913061055.1 uncultured Pseudomonadota bacterium | reverse complement strand
GCATCGGGCCCACCGCGTCGCAGATTCTCCGGTCGTTGTCGTCGAGCTCGATCCGGACCGGAGCACCCCCTGCGTGGAAGTTGTTGCGGAGTTCTCCCTTCGCGGGGACACGCAACACGGCGCCGATGGACTCCCCCTCGACCAGCAGAATGCGCTTGTCGCCCTCGGATGCGGCCGGAACGTATTCCTGCGCCACGGTCCACCGGGTCCCTTCGGCGGTTGCCATCTCGAGGATGCTTCCGAGGTTGGCATCATCTTCTCGAGCGAGGAGGATCTCTCGACCGCCGAAACCGTAGACTGGCTTCACGATCATGCGTCCACCAAGCGTGGAGAGAATCTCGCGGAGCTCGTCCTGATCCCGGGAGACGAAGGTCCGCGGGGTGAGCTCGGCGAACGCCGCGATGGACAGCTTCTCGTTGAGGGAGCGCAGCCCTGCTGGTTCGTTGACCACCAGCGTTCCGGCCCGGTCGAGGATCCACGTGCTGGTCATGAATCCCTGATCGACCGGAGGGTCCTTCCGCATGATGACCACGTCGAAGCCCGCCATCGGCTGCCGAACGGGCTCGTCCATGAACCGCAGCGTTGGGTCTCCGTCGCGGAAGCCCAGCGGACGTGCGTTGACGAAGGCATCAGACGCATGAAGGCTCAGGTCCGCCATCAAGGCGCCAAAGGGCTCATGTCCCCGCCGGATCGCCTCGGTCACCATCACGTAGGTGCTGTCGCCGGTCGGGCTGAACGTTTCGGGGGGGTCGAGGACAAAGAGAGCTTTGCGCGCACCCATCGGGGGAGAGCATAGGTGTTCTTGTCGCAAAGTTGTCGGGTTGGGCCTCTGCCTTCCATAATGTACGTTACGTGACTACATCGACCGAGCGAAGCCCGATCGAATCGGCGCAAGCGTGCCTGCGCCGCCCCCGGTGGACGCGGGTACGGAAGGTGGCGCTCATTCGCCGCGAAATCCGGGAGTACCTTCCACCCAGTACGGTCGAGGTTCTGTTGTCGGAGGGGGAGACCGTGGTCGAGGGGGGGACTGAACTGGTGCCCGGCGGTGACGCATCTCGCGTGTTCGCCACCGTCATGGTCACTGCCGACCTGGCCAGGTTGGCGGATCGCTTCCGCGACCGGCCCGACGCCGCGACCGCCGCTCGCGTCGCCGACCTGCTTGACGGTCATCCCGACCTGGCCCCGAAGCTCGCCGCACGGATCCGTTCGCGCCTGCCTGAGTTGGCAGGTGACCCGGCCGCGGTGCAGTGGGAGATCGTCGTGGACGCTCAGGTGCGGGTGGACGGCACGGAAGTGTTGATCGACGCGGACATTGTGGCCGCCCCAACGGGTGTCGAGGTCGGGTAGCCTGCATGCAGATGGTGACGACGCAGGGCGACGCCACGGCACGCGACGACGCCTACTCGGTACGGCATGTCGCGCGGCTGTTGGATGTTCCGGAGCATCGGCTTCGGTACTGGTCGCAGTCCGGGTTCATCTCGCCGTCGGTCCGCCGCGGCGGGCGAGTCTTCTATAGCTTCCGAGATCTGATCGAGCTGAAGGTCGCGAAGGCGTTGCTCGAGTCGGGGATGCCGCTGCGCAGGGTCCGGCGGAGCCTCGGTGCGCTTGGCCGGCGTCTGCCCGAGGCCAAGCACATGCTCGCCTCGCTTCGCATCCGCTGCGAAGGCGACGAACTCGTCGTCGAACACGTGCAAGGGGACTACGAAGCGGAGTCCGGACAGATGGTCCTGGACTTCGAGACGGAGAATCTCCAGAAGCAGGCCGCCGAGGTTCACGAGTTGCCGTGGGTCTCGGACGAGTCCGCCCGACCCGCGCCGACGACCGCCTACGGATGGTTCCTGTTGGGGTGCGAACTCGAAGCCCAGTGGGATGGATCTCCGGTGGACCAGCCGGGGTTTGAGGCTGCGCGGACGGCCTATGAAGCTTCGCTCGAGCTGGACCCCGAACTCGCCGCCGCGTGGACCAATCTCGGCAGCATGTTCGCTGAGATGGGGATCGACGAAGAGGCTCGCAGCCACTTCTTGCAGGCGCTGCGCTGCGATCCGATGCAGTCCGAAGCCCAGATGAACCTCGCGGAGTTGAGTCTGCGAGATGGGGATACCGACGCCGCGATCGACGGCTATCGGAAGGTGCTTGCGATGGCCCCGGATAACTTCGAGGCGCACTACGGGCTTGCCCGCGCGTTGCTGGACGTGGGCGGGAAGATTCAGGCGGCCGCACACCTCAAGCGCTTCTGCGAGGGAGCCGGCGGCGCGGCCAATGACGATGGGGATCCCGATCTGCAGGGACGTGTCGATGCGGCACGTGCCGTGCTCAGCAAGCTCGAGGCGGAGCTGGCGGAGTCGTAGCGGAGAACACTCCATGAGAATCGCTCGCTCTGCCCAGCGCAACCGACGTGACGACAGCCTGCGTCTGCTGATCGAACAGTTGGGGCCGACGCGTCCCGGACGCGAGCTGGGCCTGCACGCCGTCGGGTCGCTCGATGACTTTCGCGCGTCGATTCCCATCCGCGACCGCGACCGTCACCAAGACGAGGTCAACGCGCGTTTTGGCTTCGGCATTGGGGACGACGACTTTGAGAACCCCGGCGCCTGGGAACGCGATGTTCCGGTGGGGGTGTGGTCCGCATGGTTGGGGGACACTCCGCCCCGGCGGGTGGCGTTGCTGCGCGGGCGTCGCTTCGACACTGCCGTCGACGAGATTCTGGTCGAGGACCTGGAATCGCTCGGTGGTGAGCTGCGCCGCATTGACCGATGGGAGAGCGCCGCGTCCGTGCTCGAACAGCTCCAGGCCTTCGAGCCCGACCTGCTCGTCGTTCCAAGCGTGCTGACGGTCTGCGAGCTGGAGTCGGTTCATCGGGCGCCGCTCGAGCGGAGGTTGCCGCATCTCGAGTTGATCCTGGCCGAGCACGACCTCCGCCGAACGAGGCGCACTCGGATCCCGATCCGCAGTGCCGGCTGGATCGAAGCACCGGGGCGGTTCGCCGTGCCCTCGGCCCGTGGAGCCGATCACTCGGTCACGCTCGCCGTCGGGACCAGCCTCATCGAGCTGCTGTCGTACTCCAACCCCGAGGAAGACGGACAGCGGGTCTACCAGCGCCAGACGACGATGCCCGAGGACGCGGTGATGGGGCAGCGCTACGAACTCGTCGTCAGCTCACCGCACGGGTTCCTGCGGTTACGCACCGGCGAGCACGTCCGGGTGGTGGGGTTCGACATGCCCTATGGCCCGGCCGACTTCCCGCGGCCTCGGGTGCTGCGACTCCCACCGGCCCCTGCGGATGTTCGCCTGGAAGGATGCACGGTGTCGGGAGCCTGGCTCTCGGCGTCGATCCGCCAGGCGTTGCATCGTGAAGACCCCGCGCTGGTATTCGCCGAGATTGGCCCAGACCCGCTGAGCATCCCCAGCATCGGTGCGTCGCTCCGCACCGGTTCCGCTCGCCTGCCCGAGGCGTTCGACGACACGGAACTTGGCTGGCTCACCCGCACGGGGACCCACCGGAGCGGCAAGCGCAAGCGGCCGCGTGGGTTGCTGCTTCGGATCGAGGTGCAGGGCTACGTCTCCTCGGAGCTGGTCGGCAAGCTCTCGGTGCGCATCGACGACAACCTGCAGCTGCGCTCTCCCGCCTACGCCCACCTGCGCAAGCGCGACGAACTCGACCCGCCTCGGGTCATGGTTGTGCCAGCGGGGACTCGCGGGCGTGACGAGCAGCGCCGGGTCGAGGCGCTGGGCGGCGTTGTGCGGCACCCCGACGTTCGCATCGTCGAGAGCTCACTCCGCTGAAGTCCCGCCTTGGCAACAGCCCGAAGCGGTTGTGTTGGTGCTCAAGACAGGCCGGCAACATCGCCGCTGGGCGGCGTGCCGAACTTTCGCGAGTACTCGCGGCTGAACTGCGAGGGGCTCTCGTAACCCACTTCGAAGGCCACCGACGATACCGAGTGGTCTCCGGCGATCAGGAGTTTTCGCGCCTCGGTCAGCCGCAGGTCCTTCTGGTACTGCAGGGGGGTGGTGGACGTGATGGTCCTGAAGTGGCGGTGGAACGAGGACGCGCTCATGCCGACGGATTGGGCAAGTTGGGCAACCTCCAGGCGGGTCCGGAAGTCGTTGCGAAGGGCGCCGAGGGCACGGGAGATGTTGCGCGCGTAGCTGTTGCGCTCCAACAGGTCGCGCAATGTGGTGCCGTTGTCGGCGGTGAGGAATCGAAGGTGGAGCTCGCGGCGGATGAGCGGCTCGAGCACACGAGCCTGTGTGGGGTCATCGGCAAGCCTCAGGTAGCGATCAAACGTGTCGAGCATCGCGTCGCTGGCCGGGCTCGCCGCGTAGGCATCCGTTTCGCCGGTCTCGAAGGCTTCGTCGCCGAGCTGGTCCCGAACGCTGCGGAGCTCTGCGATGTCGATGGGGACCACCAGCGCGATGTACGGTGCTTCGGGGCTCGCCTCGGTGACTCGCGCCACAACGGGGAGGGCATGACTGACGAGGACCATGTCCCCCGCGCGTACGGTCGCCGTCCGATCGCCGAACGATGTCGTTTTCGTGCCCTGCAGGATCAGGCACGCGAGCGGATCGTAGACCCGAGCATCCATGCCGCCCGGGGCGGTCCGCACCATGAGCCCGACGTTACCGGTCAGGACGCGATATCCGCTCTCAGCGCCTGCTCCAACGCGTTTGATGAGGCGCGCGATCGTCATGAGGAGGTTGTAGCGCCAAAACTCGGCCCGGTCATATGGCCTGGTGGCGGTTTGCAGGATCCAGCATGTCCCGAGCAGGATCTGGCATGCGATCGGGCTCGGGTGCAGCCATGTTGGGACCACGAGGCGCGACATGACGACGAGCATCAAGACCCTTCACCTTCAAGATGTCATTCAAAAGCACACCCGGGACATGTCAGGCCGGATCGTGGCCGTGACCGGCACGACCAGCGGCACGGGCTATGTCTGCGCTCGCGAGCTTGCGCGGCTCGGCGCCCAGGTGATCCTGTTGAACCGAGCGAGCGGGCGCTCGGACGCGGCCTTGGAAAAGCTCCGCGCCGAGGTCCCCGGGGGAGAGTTCGACGCGGTCATCTGTGACCTGCAGGACTTCGAGAGCGTCCGAGCTGCGTCCCGGGACATCGTTTCGCGCTACGAGAAGCTCGATGTGCTTTGCAACAACGCCGGCGTCATGGCGCTGCCGGATCAGGCGACCAAGGATGGGTACGACGTCCAGATGCAGACCAACTGCTTGTCGCACTTCCTGCTGACCAAGGAGCTGTTCGGGCTGCTGGAGAAGAGTGACGACGCACGGGTGGTGAACCACACGTCGATGGCGCGACTCGGCGAGCCGCTGCAGGCCCAGTACTTTTCGAAGGCCGGTGGGGATCTCGGCGGCGACGGCACACCGCAAGAGAGCGCGAGCTTTTCGGGACCGCGGTGGGAGCGATACCACCAGACCAAGCTCGCGAACTGCACCTTCACCTACGAGCTGAAGCGGCGGCTGGAGGCGGGTGGCAAGACGAACGTGAAGCCGATGATCGCTCACCCTGGGTTGTCGCGGACGAACCTGGCAGTCACGACCGCCGAGGCCGGGGGGATGGACCTAAACGCGGAACTCATGAGCAACGCACAGTCGGCGGAGGATGGTGCCACTGGCATTCTGAGAGCTTGTGCGGACCCGAAGGCCGTCGCGGGCGACTTCTTTGGGCCGAAGGGGTGGACCGGGTTTCCCGAGCGGCTCGAGGTCGAAGACTTGCTTGTCGACCCCGAGAACCTGCGTGTGAGCTGGGAGGGGTGCGAAGCGGCCGTGGGCGCGTTCGGGGTCTGAGCCTACGGGGGCGGAGCTTTGCCTTCGCCCTTTTGATGCGCTTCCCAGGCCTTGGCCCGCGCCTCGTAGCGGTCGGCGAGAATGCAGCTGGACAGTCCCGCCTTCTCGGCGGATTCGCGGAGCAGCTTGGCTCGCTCTTTGTCGTCGAGCTTGCCGAGCTTGTCGAACAGCAGGCGTGCCTCGTCGTGGCGGACGCTCCGGTCGATGTGCTTGGCCATCGTCTTGTCGAACGCGGCCGGCTCCACCCCTTGGCACGCTTGGCAGTCGCGCGGCGCATTGCAGAGCGTCTGCACACCGGTGGTGTGGTCTTGGCAGCCCGTGCCGAGGAGGACGAGAAGGAGCGCAGCGCAGCGCATGGGCGCACCATAGCGCAGGCCTGGGCCGCTGCCCGTACCGCAAACAGTGCGTTCACGCCGCCAAAGTCGGTAGTCCTACCGATGGTGGGAGCCAGGCCACCTTGGTATCCCAAATTCATGCAGCGGACGGCATGGGTGTTGGGGGTGATCTCGATGGTTGGCTGCGGTGCGGACGATGCGGAAGAGGCGTCGTTCGGAGCCGCGACCGAGTCTTCCGCGGGGACCGCCAGCGGCACGGATGCAACAGGAGCCGAAAGCAGCGAGGGGGGGAGCGGGGCGGTCGATCCGACCGCGGATGAAACCACGGGTGGCCTCTCCGACACGGAGGATGCGGGCGAGGTTACCGGGGACTCTGACGATCCGACGGGAGACCCTCCGATCGAACCGCCCGCCTCGTGCGACGACGTGGAGCTTCCGGTTCGTGACGGCGCCGAGATTCGCGTCTCCTCGGTCGCCGACGGTGTCGTCATGGTCGAAGGTGCAGGAGAGATGAGCCTGCGGCAGGCGGTGTCGTCCGCGAGTTCCGGGGACACGGTGGTGCTGGCCGACGGCACATACGTTCTTCCCGATGCGGACGACGGGGGGTTCTCCGGCATCTACATCACCACCCCAGACGTGACCCTTCGCTCGGAGAGCGGGGATGCTGCGGCTGTCGTGATCGATGGGGAGTACCGATCCCACGGGGATGGAAGCGCACCCGTCACCATCGCCGCGAGCGGGGTCGTGGTCGCGGACCTGACGGTGCGGCGCTCGGTGTTCCATCTGATCCACATCTGGGCCGATGGCGATGAGGCGCTCGTTCACAACGTGCACATGCTCGACGGTGGACAGCAGTTCCTCAAGTCCAGCGTCAACGATGGAACCGTGGATGCGGTCGAAATCTCCTGCAGCCAGTTCCGGATGACGGAGCAGGGCCGCGACAATGTGTGGGGATATGGCGACGCCGAGGGCAACACCACCTGCTACACCGGCGGCATCGACACCCACAACGCTCGCAACTGGAACGTCCACGACAACTTGTTCGAGGGCATCTACTGCACGGCCGATGGTGTCGCTCGCCCCGCGCACGGACGCTTCCCCGAGCTTCGCAACAACATGACGTACACCGGTGGCCTGTCCGAGCACGCCATTCACATGTGGGACAGCGAATCGGGGACGGGACACACGATCGCCGGCAACCGCATTCTCAACAGCGCTCGGGGCATCGGAATCGGTCTGGTCGATACCGTTTACGGCACGCGCGTTGTCAACAACACCGTGTTCTCGGAGCACCCCGGAAGCCGAGAGCATGACGTCGGCATCATCGTCGAGCGTGGTGTGGGCATGCTCGTCGCCCACAACACGGTGTTCATGAGCCACCCGGACGCGTACGGATCCGGTATCGAGATTCGGTGGGGCGAGACCAGCGACGTGACGCTGCACGGAAATCTGAGCAACCAGGAGATCCGCAGTCGCGATGGTGCGGAGTTCGCCGATGTCGGCAACGTGCAGGCTGGTGAGGACGGATGGTTCGTCGACGCTGCCGCGGGCGACCTCCACCTCGCGCGCTGCGGTTCCGTCGATATGGTCGCAGCACACGCCGAGGTCACGACCGACATGGACGGCACGATGAGAAGCGACCCGACCACGGTCGGCGCCGACGCGTGCGAGTGACGCCTAGCTGCTCAGTTCCGCCACCGACGTGGGCGCGCGCTGCAGGTACGCGTCGAGCTTGGCTCGAAAGTCCGCGTGGGCGCCGAGCCTGCGCAGGGTGCCGTAGTGGCCCAACACCACCCGGTCGAGGAACACGAGTTCGGGCGGCGGCTGGAACGAGGTCATGTACTTGGCGATGAAGCCTGGGACGTGTTTCATCGACTCGCGCTGGAGCTGGGCCTCGCCGAAGTTGTAGGTGCCGCCCAGGAGCGGCTTGGCGAAGATGTCCCGCCAGACCTTGTAGTACTGCGGGGGGACGTGCGCGCCCTCGAGGTTGCGCGCGCCGAGGCGAACCATGCCTTCGTCGAGGTCTTCGTAGCGTTCGTCGAGGCTGGCACGAACGGAGAACAAGTACGCCTCGACGATCTTGGGCTCGAGCGTCTTCACGCAGCCGAAGTCGTACAGGACGATCGACCCGTCGCGGCGGAACGCGAAGTTTGCGGGGTTGGGGTCGGCGTGGATCACCTGCAGGTCGAACGCCTGCTCCGCGACCACGTCGAACAGGTGGTACGCGATCTCGTCGCGGATCTTCTGCGGGTAGTGGCGCGCTTCGTCGAGGTGGTCCCCGGGCTCGTAGGTCAGGGTGAGGACCCGGCCTGAGCTGCGTTCACCCACCACTTCGGGGACGATGACGCTGGGGTTGTCTTTGTAGTGCTCGTAGAAGAAGCGGACGTTGTCGGCTTCGTTGGTGTAGTCGAGCTCTTCGTGTAGGCGCGCCTTGAGCTCCTTGAACACCGCATCGAGCGACTTCTTCGGGATACGGACCAGGCCGCTGGCGCGTAGGGCGAGCTTGAGGTGCGCGAGGTCGGAGTCGACCGCGCCGTCGACTCCTGGGTACTGAACCTTCACGACGACTTCGCGGCCGTCGTCGGTGACCGCACGGTGGACCTGACCGATGGAGGCCGAGGCAAACGGCACCCGGTCGAAGCTTTGGAACAGCGTCTCGGGCGCGGCGGAAAACTCCGACTCGATCTGGTCCGCGATGACTTCGAAGGGCATTGGCGGCGCTTCGCGTTGGAGGCTTGTCAGGGCTTCTTGGACCTCCGAGGGCAAGATGTCGGCGGCGACCGAGGCCATCTGCCCGACCTTCATCACCGCACCCTTGAGCTCGCCGAGCGTCTTGGCGATGACCTTGCCGGACTTCTCGTTCATCTGCGCTCGGTCTTCGGCCGAGGCTTCATCGCTCTGGAAGACCGATTTGATGCGGTTCTTGGCGTATCCGCCCGCGACCTGGGCGGTCATGCTGGCGAGCTTGAACAGGCGCCGCCCTTTGGTGGCGGGTTTTTCCGACATCTGCACTCTGAGCCTGCGCCCCGGCGCCGTTCCTGTCAAAGCGTTGGCGCATGCCGGCCAGTCCAACGGCCGCAGGCCCCGATGAACGGCGCGATCGGGTGTCCAAGGGGCGGGCGCGACCGGGCCGAGATCTTGGAGTGCACGCGGCCAGGCTGACCAACGCAGCACCTTCGGCGGGATCCCGAAACGCGACCTCATCCGGCGGGCGGATACGGGTCGCACTGGGACTGTTCGACCACGTGGGGAATTGTGTCCGCCAAACTCACCGCGCCGGTGCGGACGTCGTCGATCAACAATGCGGCGTCCCCGGTGTCGTCGGGAATCGCTGGCATCGCGCCGTAGGGTGCAAACCACCCCGCAGCGGCATCGCACGACGGAAGGCCGGGAATCGAGGGGCCCACGGCGTCGGAGGCGAACGCGAACACCCGGATCTCTTCGTTCCGGAGTCGTGCCACGGTCTCCGCATAGCCGTGCTCGACCGCGACGCCGTCGGGCTGCACGAGCGGACCATCCCAGAACGAGGCGTCGGTGGTGTGGATCACGACGCGGTGGGTCGTCGCTGCCGGCGGCGCCGAGTCGAACGCCGAGTCGGGGACGGGTTGACCGCACGCTGCGGTCCAAGCCAACAACGCGAATGGACCGAGCCTTGTCGAGTGTCGTTGGGTCTGCATGCCACTGTCCGTCGCCACACTCTGGCCGCCGACACTGGGCCTCCGCATCGGTCGTTTCGCGTGCGTGGTCTCCGCGAATCTTGGAATTTCAGGGCTTTCCCCTTTTTTAACAAATCCAGTTGCCAAAATAACGAATGGTATTAGTTTATGGTCATGGGAAAGAGCGTTCAAGTCGGAGACGGAAACGTGGCGTACGAAGTCTTCGGGAGCGGCGACGTTGAGGTCGTCGCCATACCGGGGATTGGTGACACGCGGGCCAGCTACCGTCGCCTCGCGCCGCTCCTCGCCGAGGCCGGGTTTCGAGTTCACGTGATCGACCTGCGCGGCCATGGGGAGTCCGACACGGGATTCTCCAGCTACAGGAGCGAAGACATCGGCGATGACGTCGTAGCGTTGATGGAGGCGCTGGAGCTTCGGGACGTGACGCTGTTGGGGAACTCGGTGGGCGCGGCGGCCAGCGTGCATGCCTCGCTGCGATCCGATCGCGTGGGGAGAATCGTGTCGCTCAGCGGCTTCGTGAGTGACCCGCCGAACTTCGGGCTGATGAAGATCATGCTGTCGCTTCTGTTCATCCCCCCGTGGGGTGTTTGGGCGTGGGGCCGGTATCGCCAGACACTGTTTGCGAGCCCGCCGCCGGACCACGAAGCCAATCACGATGAGGTTGTGGCGAACCTACGCGAGGCAGGACGCCTTCGAGCGCTGCGAATGATGATGTGCTCCAGCAAGGCTGCGGTCTCCGCCCGCCTCCACGAGCTGCAGGTGCCCACCCTCGTCGCGATGGGAGCCAAGGACCCCGACTTCCCCGACCCCGCCGCAGAGGCGGCACGGCAGGCTGAACTCCTCGGCGGGAAGAACCTGGTCGCGATGATCGACGGCGCGGGCCACTACCCGCAGATCGAGAAGCCCGAAGAGACCGCTCGTGCCATCGTGGACTTCGTGAGCGGGGGCGAACGTGGGGCGTAGGAAAGGGCCGGGTCTGTCGGCGGCCCAAGTGTTGGAGGCGGCCGTCGACGTCGTGCAAGGGGAGGGGGCAGACGGCCTCGGGATCTCGAGTGTGGCGCGTGCGCTGGGGATCCGGCCGGCCTCCATGTACAACCACGTGACCTCCGGGGAGGCGCTGGCGCGACGCGTGGCTGACGAGGGAACCCGTCGTCTCGTGGAGGCTCTCAAGTCGGCCGTGCGCGGTGTGGTCGAGCCCCAAGAACAACTCCGCCTCCTGGCCCACGGTGTACGCGATTGGGCTGTGGCCAACGGAGGCCTCTACGGCCTCATGGCTCGAGTTCAGCCGGACTACAGTAGCGCCGACATCCCTCCGGTCGCGCGTGACCTTCTCGACCTGTTCGATCGTCCGCTGGGTCAACTTGGTATCGCCCAGGACCAGCGTGTACACGCGATGCGATCATTGCGGGCGGCGATCCACGGCTTCGTCCTGCTCGAGGCGAGCGGCCAGTTCCAGCTGGATGCAGACGTCGCGGAGAGCTTTCGGTGGAGTGTGGAGAGCCTGATTCGCGGGGTCGCAACGGCGACTTGAACAGCTCCGCGTGTCAGGACGACGCGGGCACGGCGGGCGATCGTGTCTTCACGAGACCGATCGCTGAGCGCCATCGCGGACGGCGAGCCCTGACGCGATCGACATCAGCTCGTCGCCGCCGCTGAGCTTCTCGGCGCCGAAGCGCTGCTCGAATTGTCGACGGACACAGGGGACGAAGGCGGTGCCGCCGGTCATGAACACGCGGTCGACCGCATCGGGGGCGAGGCCGGCGCGGGCGAGGGTTTCGTCGAGGCCCGTGGTGATGGCCGAAACGCACGGCTCGATCCAGCGCTCGAAGTCCGCCCGTTGCACGCGGGTCTCGATCTCGACGGGGTCGTCGTCGAAGCGGAACGAGGCCTCCTCCTCGGAGGACAGCGCGATCTTCAGCCGCTCGACCGCCTTGTGCAGATGGAAGCCCTGGTTGTTCTCGAGCACGTGGATGAACGCCTCGATCTTGTCGGGCTCCAGGGCCGCGCGATGCAGACGCTCGAGCTCGGCTCGGACTCGCTTGCCACGGAGGAACGACAGGTGATGCCAGCGTGACAGCTTGTAGTAGTACGAGCTTGGGACGGCTTTCTCGCGGCCCATTTCGCGGTAGCGGGTGCCCTTGCCCAGCTCGGGCGACACCACGTGCTCGATGATCGCGGCATCGAGGTCATCTCCGGCCACGCCGACGCCGCCGGTCGCGACGATGTCGTCGTGGCGTCCGCGGTCGGCGTCGGGTCCACCCAGGCGCATCAGGCAGAAGTCTGTCGTGCCGCCGCCGAAGTCTGCGACCAGTGCGAGCTCGGGCTTGTCGAGCATGCGTTCGTAGTGGTACGCGGCCGCGATCGGTTCGAGCTCGAATCCGACGGTTTCGAAGCCGCTCTTGCGGGCCGCGGCTTCGAGTCTGGCCTGCGCTGCAAGGCTGGCGTCGTCGTCGTCGGCCCCGGCGAACCGCACGGGCCGACCCAGCGTCACCTGGTCCGGGGTCTCTCCCCAAGCCTCGGTGATGTGCTCCCGGAGGCGAGAGAAGAACAACATCAGCATGTCGTCCAAAGAGATGGCGTGATGGCCGATCTGCGTACGGCCTAGCGACTCCGTGGTCAGGTGAGTCTTGAACGACTGCACCAAGCGGCCCTCACCCATGGCTTCGAGGTACGCCTCGATCGCCCCGGTGCCCGCGTGGAAGTTGATCGAAGTGCGGACGTCCTGCTCTTCTGGGTCGAAGTAGAGCAGGCTGCGAAAGCTCTGCGTCGTCGCGCCCAACAACGAGAACTCCAAGAAGCGCACGTCGCCACCCGCATCCGCGAGTGCGACCGCGGTGTTGGACGTGCCGAAGTCGATGCCGACGTGCATGGAGCCGGGCGGTTTACCGCCGCGCTGGCGCGGACGCAAGCGAGGGGAGGACTGGTTCGATCCGGGTTGATTCGGCCAGGGCGGCTCAGGCTCTGCAGAACTACGTTAGATTGACTCGTAGCGTGTATGCCTGATCGCAACGCTCATTCTCGATCGCCGGGGGGATTCCCGCCGGTCGTCACGGGCAGCTCCGGCTTTACCGCGGAGGCAGCCGGGTGATGCTGGACCGCCTCGAACCATTCCTCGCGGTGCTACGCGAGGCCGATATCGAGAACGCGGTCCAGGACTGGGTCCGGCCGACAGGGCCGCTCGCAACCCCGAGCACGCTGGGCGTCCGGTACTCGTCGATTCCACCCGAAGCCATCCCCCTCCTCGACCTCGGGGTGGACGGTTGCCACTACGCCGCATGGGTCGACGACCTCGGGACACTGTGCGCTTCGCCGGGCGTGGTTTTCGTCTCACCCATGGATGGGTACCCCGATGCGATTCAGTGGGTTGCGCCGTCTACGGAGGCATTCGCGGACCTGCTCAGAGGCGGGGAGCCGCTGCCGGGCCGGGATGACGCCGAGGATCACGCGCAGGCTCGGGCCGCGCTCAACCAGCGGACGGGCCGGATCTCCGCGTCTACGCTGGATGGGCTGGGCGTGGTGGAGTCGCGGACGTCGGCCGAACGCGAAGGGCAAGCAGCACACGACCTGGAGGGACTCCGCGACCAGGTGTCAGCGCTGATGAACTCGGGTCAGCGAGCGACCGCGCTGGTGTTCGTCCGAGATGCAATCGCGACGGGCGCTCATGGTGGACCGCGGTTTGCGGAGTGGGTCGCGGGCATCTACGTGGCGCTGGGCCGCCCCGAGTATGGGGCGGTCGCGTTGCGGTCATATTCGTAGGGCCCGGACCCGTGGGTTCGCCGTCGCGCCATCATTGCGCGAGCTCCACGACAACGGGCTTTGCGCCCCAGATGTCTTCCGCGTACTGGGCGATGGTGCGGTCGCTCGAGAAACGCCCGACGTTGGCGAGGTTGTGCACGACCATCTTGGACCAGCGGTCGGTGTCGGCGTAGGTCTCGCCCAGGCGCTCCTGAACGTCGCAGTAGCTGTCGAAATCGGCGCAGACCAAGTACGGGTCGTGGTGCCACAGGTCGTGAAGGACCGGGTCGAAGCGCTTGGGGTCGTCCGGGGAGAAGAAGCCCGATGCGATCAGCTCGAGCACACCGCGGAGGCGGTCGCTTTGCTCGATCTCCGCCCGGGGGTTGTAGTTCTCCTTCTTGGCTCGGGCCTGTGCGGCGTCGAGTCCGAACAAGAAGAAGTTGTCCTCGCCGACCGCCTCCCGGATCTCGACGTTGGCGCCGTCGAGCGTGCCGCAGGTCAGCGCCCCGTTCATCGCAAACTTCATGTTTCCGGTGCCGGAGGCCTCCTTGCCAGCCATCGAGACCTGCTCCGAGACATCGGTGGCGGGGATGATCTGCTGCGCCAACGACACCGAGTAGTTGGCCAAGAACACGACCTTCAGCTTTCCGTGCATCGCCGGGTCGGCGTTGATGGTGGCCGCCACATCGTTGATCAGCTTGATGTGCATCTTGGCCTTGACATAGCCAGGCGCCGCCTTGCCGCCAAAGATGAACGTCCGCGGTTGCACCTGCAGGTTCGGGTTGGCCTTGAGCCGCTGGTAGTGCGCGACGATCTGCAGGCAGTTGAGGAGCTGGCGCTTGTACTCGTGCAGCCGCTTGATCTGAACGTCGAAGATCGAGTCGGGGGAGACCTCGAGGTCATGTCGCTCGTAGATGAGCTTGGCCAGGTCCTGCTTGTTTGCCCGTTTGATCGTCCGCAGCTCCTGGTGGAACTCTGGATCGTCGGCGTAGGGGGCGAGCTTCTCGAGCTGGTCGAGGTCGGTGACCCACTCCTTGCCGATGCGAGAGCTGATCGCCTGTGAGAGCTTGGGGTTGGCCAGCAGGATCCATCGGCGAGGCGTGACGCCGTTGGTCTTGTTGTTGAACTTGTGCGGCCAGACGTCCGCGAAGTCCTTGAGAACCCGGGTGCGAAGGAGCTCGGAGTGTAGGGCGGCCACCCCGTTGACGCTGTGGGAGCCGGCGACGGCGAGGTGGGCCATGCGGATGTCGGGATTGTCGCCATCGGAGACGATCGACATGCGCCCGACACGGTCCAGATCCTGCGGATCGAAGATCTGAATCTCGCGGCGGAATCGGCGGTCGATTTCCTCGATGATCTGCAGGTGGCGCGGAAGCAGCCGTTCGAACAAACTGCGCGGCCACGTCTCGAGCGCCTCGGGCAGCAGCGTGTGGTTGGTGTAGGCGATGGTGTGGCGAGTGATGTCCCAGGCGCGCTCCCAAGGCACCTCGTTCTGGTCGACGAGGACCCGCATGAGCTCGGCCACGGCGATCGCGGGGTGGGTGTCGTTGAGCTGGATCGCGACCTTGTCGGGCAGGGCGTCGAACGTGTCGTGCCGCTTGCTGTAGCGCCGCAGGATGTCCGCGATCGAACAACAGGTGAAGAAGTACTGCTGCTTGAGTCGGAGCTCGCGTCCTTCGGCCGAGCGGTCGTCGGGGTAGAGAACCTTGGAGATTGTTTCTCCGTCGGCCTTCTCCTGAACGGCGCGCCGGTAGTCGCCGTCGTTGAACACACCGAGGTTGAAGTTTGAGCTCGCCCGAGCCCGCCACAGCCGCAGCGTGTTGACCGTGTTGTTGCCGTACCCGGCGACTGGGACATCGTAGGGGACACCAAGCACGGTCTGCGCGTCGACCCAGCGCGACTTGTGAGCGCCGTTTTCGTCGGTTGTTGTTTCGACGCGGCCGTACAACTGCACCGGGACGCGATACGACACCCGAGCCACCTCCCAGGGATAGCCATGACGAAGCCAGGCGTCTGCCTTCTCGACCTGCCAGCCATCTTGGATGCGCTGCTCGAAGATGCCGAACTCGTATCGGATGCCGTACCCGACGCCGGGGATCCCCAGCGTCGCCATCGAGTCGAGAAAACACGCCGCGAGGCGGCCGAGGCCACCGTTGCCCAGGCCCGGATCGTGCTCGCTCTCCAGCAGGTGGTGAAGCTCCACTCCGTGGGAGCCGAGCAGCTCCTTCATCGTGTCCCACAAGCCGAGGTTCATCAGGTTGTTGCCCAACGCTCGCCCCATCAGGAACTCCGCCGACAGGTAGTAGACCCGCTTGACGTCCTGGTCGTAGTAGGCGCGCTGGGTTTGGATCCACCGCTGAACCAGCCGGTCTCGCACGGCGTGGGCCACCGCCGTGTACACATCCGGTAGCGAGGCGGACCGAGCGTCCTTGAGGACCGTGTAGTTGAGGTGGTCGAGCACTGCCCGCTCGAGCGTGACCGGGTTCATGCCGGTACGGTCGTCTTCGACTTCGATGCGGACGTCGGACTTCGACTTGGAGGCGTCGCTCACGGTCCGCAGTATCGCCCAAGGAACCGGGTGGGCCCAGTGGCTTGCGGGGGTCGAAGCCAGCTACTCGTCCATGAGCAGGGGGGCTTCGTCATCGGGCGCGTCCCCAAACGTCGCGATCCATTCGAGCAGTTTGCGCTTGACGGCGCGCTCCGGATCCGGCTCCTTGGCCGTCGCCTTCTTCAGTTCGACGAGCATGCGCTGCCGCGTCTTGACGTCGAACGGGCTGCGCATCATCAAGAACACCGCCTCGAGCTCGTCGATGTCGCGGTCGGTCGTGAGGACATCGGACTGTGCGGCACGCCATTGCAGGATCAGACCCGCCAGGAGCGACTTCCGATAGGTCTCCGGGTCTGCACCTGGCGGAGGATCGGTGGCGGCGCGATGGTACTGCGCGATCGAAAGATCGATCGAGCTGCGCGGAAGTCCGCTGAGCAGGGTGACGCGCTCGAGCTCTGCCTCGAGATCCGCCAAGGGGTGCAACATCAGCGCCTGCTTTGCCGGGCTGGGGGGCTCCATTCCTGGCGCGGGCAGGGGCCTCGCGAACTCAGGGGTTTCGGCCGGTGCCTCGACCTCCGTCGGCTCGCGAGTGAGGAAGGTATACGCCGCGGCGAGGCTGGACCCAACCAGAACGACCGCGGTCGCGATCGACAAACCGAGGACCCGAGGGCTGACGCCGGGGCTTGGCGCGTGGATCGGCGGCTCGAAGGGGGCGGCGAACATGCGCGTCCCCATCATCGTGGTCCACAGCTCCTCGGCAAAGGTGTCGGCGTCCTGCGGCCGTTGGTAGGGGTGCTTCGCGAGGCCGCGCATCACACACGCCTCGAGTCCCGGGTTGATGTCGATGCCGGGGGCTGCCGCCATCATCGGGCGCGGCAACTCGTTGAGGTGTTTGTTGAGCAGGGCGGCGGGAGAACTCGCCTCGAATGCGGCGCGTCCCGTCAGCATCTCGTACAGGATGTGCGCGAGCGCGTAGATGTCTGCGCGACCGTCGACCGGCTCATCACGGAGCTGCTCGGGCGCCATGTAGCCCGGCGTGCCCACGGCTCCGCGGCCCGCGGTAGCTTCGGCACCACCGAGCTTGGCCACGCCGAAATCGAGCACCTTCACGAAGTCGGGACCACCTCGCCGGGCCACCAACATCAGGTTGTTCGGGGTCAGGTCACGATGGACCACGCCGCGCCGATGCGCCTCTTGGAGGGCTTCGCAAACCTGCGTGGCAATGCCGACGGCTCGGTGCGGGTCGAGCCGACCCTCCGAGCGCATGAGCTCCGCGATCGTGCACCCTTCGAGGTACTCCATCGCGATGAACAGGGTGTGGTCGGGCAGCCGGCCGTAGTTGTAGATCGAGACGATGTGCGGGTTTTGCAGGCGTGCTGCGGCCCGAGCTTCGGTGTCGAACCTCGCTGCGATCTTGGGGTCGCTGGACAACCACGGGTGCACGATCTTGATGACCGCATTGCGTCCGACCGACGGCTGTTCCGCGAGGTAGACCGCACCCATTCCACCCTCGCCGATCCTCGCCCGCACCAAGTACTGGTCCAGGATCCAGCGCCCGATCATCGGGTCTTGTTGGATCTGGCCGTGGTACGCACCCGACGTTGGCTGCGTCGACAACTCGACACCCGCCATCGTGATGCCGCATCGCTGGCACTGCGAGAGTCCCTGCGGATTTTGCGCGTGGCAGTGGTTGCAGACGTGCACCCACCCTCAGGATAGCCGAGTTGCGGCGAAGCCTGCCCCGCGTCGGCGGCGCAACAGCGGGCTAGCGATTGAGTTCGATGCGGGTCTCGAGCTCAAGCACCGCAAGGGCGTTCTGCGAGAGGTCCTCGTCCGTGAGCGTCTCGAAGTCGACGCCGTCGAAGAATCGGTCGTACGTCTTGGAGACCGTGAGCTCCACGGGGAAAGCCTCGTCCCCCTTGATGCGCAGCGGGCCACCGGGACTGTCGGCGAGGTCGGTGAAGACGTCCGCGGGACTCTCGACCGCGATCTCGAAGGGGACCCTTTCATCTCCGCGCTCCGCGTACCCTTCCAGGAAGAGGGTCAGGCCGTCCATCTTGGCTGCGTCCATCTCTGCGGGAGCATCGTCCGTTGCGGCGGAGAAGGGGCCGTAGTGGATGGTCACGCCGCAGAGCTCGCCGGCACCAACCTCGGTACCGCCCAGAGTCCGGCGCTCGAGGTCGGCGCTGCGGAGGTCTTCTGCAACGGACCCGAAGTAGAACTCGATCGGCGATTCGGAGCCGTCGCAGCGCTGCAAGGTGACGCCCTTGGTCGTGATGAGCCCGTCGGTGAGGTGGATCGTCCAACCTTCATCGTTGTCGAACACCCGAAGCTCACCGTCGCCACCGCGGTCGGGCACGAAGCCCTCCGTCGGGGTCGCGTGGTGGTTCGAGAAGACCGTGACGAGCGTGTCTCCTTCGTCCGAGAGAACGTCGATGAGGTCACACCCTCCGGAGAGAAGGGCGGCGGCGGCGAGGGCGAGCGAGGCGCGGATCGAGGACGAGTTGAACATTCGGGAGGACCTTTGCTGCGACCTGCTTGGATAATGCAGCTTACACTTTTTCTTATCAACAAAAATGTTCAGGACTTGAGCAAAAAAGTCACCCTCTGCGGTCGAGAACGCTCTTTCGGTCAGATCTCCTCCGTCAGGCCCTCGAGAGGGTGATCGCTCCTGGAGCGGAACAGAAACTAATATTGCTAACTGGCCATTTGCAATTCCAGGCTGGGCCGGGTACCCGAGCCCTCGCGATGACTGCGCGAATCCCAATGTCCGCACTCCTGGCCTGCGCGCTGCTGCTCGGTTGCCGGCCCGATGGGAAACCGCCCGCCGGTCCGCCGACCGACCTGCCGGACGCGGTCGCACCTGCCGAAGCTGGCGCTGGGATCACTCGGGACGTGCACTCCGTGTCTCACCCCGACGAGGTGGTTGTCAGACACACCGGGCTCGACCTGGCCGTGGACTTCGATGCGCAGGTGCTGCGCGGCACCGCAACGGTCGCGATCGAGCGTCTCGATCCTTCGGCTCCGCTGTTGCTCGATGTTCGGGGTCTGGAGATTCGCAAGGTTCAGACGGCCCAGGTCCGCGACCTTCGTCCTCTCGCCACAGCCGCGGTCGCCTGGAAGGACACGACCTACACCGTGCAGGACCGCGAGTTCGGTGGAGCGCTGGACGTGACGCTGCCGGACAACGCGGACGCTGTGCGCATCGAGTACGCGACCGCGCCCGGAGCATCGGGCCTCCAGTGGCTCTCCCCGGAGCAGACCGCCGACGGCACCAGCCCCTTCCTCTATACGCAGTCCCAGGCGATTCACGCGCGCTCGTGGATCCCCTGCCAAGACACGCCGGGGGTTCGTTCGACCTTCGACGCGGAGATTCACGTCGAGGGTGGGCTCACCGCTCTGATGGCAGCCAAGAGCCTCCCCTCTGAGGAGAAGGGCACGTTTCGCTTCGAGATGGATCAGCCGATCCCATCGTATCTCGTGGCGATGAGCGTCGGCGCGGTGAAGTTCGCCGAGCTGGGTCCGCGCAGCGGCGTGTGGGCGGAACCGTCCGTGCTGGCGCGGGCGGTCTCCGAGTTCGGCAACGTCGAAGCCATGATCGATGCGGTCGAGACGCTCTACGGCCCCTACCGATGGGAGCGGTACGACATCTTGGTGTTGCCGCCCGCGTTCCCGTTTGGCGGGATGGAGAACCCGCGGCTCACGTTTGCGACGCCGACGATCCTCGCCGGTGACCGGTCGCTCGTGGCCTTGATCGCACACGAACTCGCGCACTCCTGGTCGGGCAACCTGGTCACGAACGCATCGTGGGGCGACCTGTGGCTCAACGAAGGGTTCACCGTGTATGTGGAGCGCCGCGTCATGGAGGCGCTCTACGGTCGAGAGCGCGAAGAGATGGAAGCCATGCTTGGTAAGCAGGACTTGGTCAAGGAGTTGGCCGAGCTTCCGGAGCTCGAGCAGCGTCTGTCGACGGACCTTACCGGGCGCGATCCCGACGATGGGCTCACCAACGTTCCCTACGAGAAAGGCGCGCTCTTCTTGCGGTTGCTCGAGGAGACCTACGGCCGTGAAGCGTTCGATCCGTTCTTGCGCCGGTGGTTCACCGAGCACGCCTTCACCAGCGTGCGGACCAGCGACTTCGAAGCGTTCGTGAAGGCCGAGCTGATCGAGAAACACGCGCCGCTCGAAGGGAAGGCCCCGGTCGACCTCGAA
>CAJXVA010000135.1 GCA_913061055.1 uncultured Pseudomonadota bacterium | reverse complement strand
AGATGTAGAGAGGTCTCGTGGGCTCGGAGATGTGTATAAGAGACAGCCTTCTTTTGGTCCTCGACCTGCTTCTTCGCGTTGTCCCAAGCGCCACCGGCGTTGGACATGAAGATGGCAAGCATCACACCGGAGACCAACGTACCGGCGAGCAGTCCACCGAGTGCGGACGTGGACCACAGACCCACGATGACCGGCGCCAACAGGGCCAGCATGCCCGGCGCGACCATCCGCTTGAGCGATGCCTGGGTGGAGATGGCGACGCAACGCTCGACCTCGGTGTCCTTGGCGGCTGCCATGACCTCGGTCATCTCTTCTTCGGTGAGCTCGCGATCTTCGTCCTCAGCCGCTTTCACCTTCGCGAGCGCGGGGCGCAGGCTGGGGATCTCGCGGAACTGGCGACGGACCTCTTGGATCATCTCCATCGCCGCATCACCGACGGCCTGCATGGCCATGGCGGAGAAGAGGAACGGAAGCATCGCACCGAGCAGAAGTCCGATGAGAACCTCGGGGTCGGTGAGCTCCATCGTGGCGCCCGTCGTCGTTTGGTAGGCGGCGAACAGCGACAGCGACGCGAGTGCGGCGGAACCGATGGCGAAGCCTTTACCGATGGCAGCGGTGGTGTTGCCGACCGCGTCCAGGTTGTCGGTGCGCTCGCGAACTTCGGGAGGAAGGCCCGCCATCTCGGCGATGCCACCAGCGTTGTCGGAGATCGGGCCGTATGCATCAACCGCGAGCTGGATACCCGTGGTGGACAGCATGCCGAGCGCTGCGAGTGCCACGCCGAACACGCCGGCGAAGTGGTTCGCACCGAAGATGGCAGCGGCGATGATGAGGACCGGGATGGCCGTCGAGCGGAAGCCGACACTGATGCCAGCGATGAGGTTGGTCGCCGGACCGGTCATCGACTGGTCGACGATGCTGTTCACCGGCGGCTTGCCTTTGGAGCAGTAGTAGCCGGTGACGATACCGATGGCGACACCTGCAGCCAGACCGCCAGCCATGGGCATGAACAGGTCGACAGTGCCAAGCGTCATGCCGTTGAGGGTCATGCCGCCGGAGCTCGCCGCGGAACCGACGAAGTAGTCGATGATGAACCAGGACAACAGCAGCATGACGCCGGCTGCACCAAAGGAGCCTCCGTCGAGCGAGTGCTGCGGGTTGCCGCCCTCTTTGACCTTCACGAAGTACGTGAAGATGACCGAGACGATGACACCGATGGCCGCGATGGTCACCGGGAGCATCACCATCTCGAGGCTGCCGCCGCTGGCGACCGCGCCGAGGATCATCGCACCGACAATCGAGGCCACGTAGGACTCGAAAAGGTCGGCGCCCATTCCCGCAACGTCGCCGACGTTGTCACCGACGTTGTCGGCGATGGTCGCGGGGTTGAGCGGGTGGTCCTCGGGGATTCCGGCTTCGACTTTGCCGACCAGGTCGGCGCCGACGTCAGCAGCCTTGGTGTAGATACCGCCGCCGACGCGGGCGAACAGCGCGATGGACGAAGCGCCCATCGAGAAGCCTGCGAGCAGGTTGACCGTCTTGATGAGGCCAGCCTGGCTGGTCATCGCGTCGAACTGGAAGTTGAACAGGATGAACAAGCCACCCATGCCGAGCAGGGCCAGACCGACGACGCTCATGCCCATGACCGCTCCGCCGCGGAAGGCGACGGTGAGTGCGGGCGGCAGTCCTTTGCGTGCTGCCGCCGCGGTGCGCACGTTGGCGTCCGTCGCGACTTTCATGCCGAGGTAGCCGGCAAAGCCCGACGCGACTGCACCCGTGACGAACGCGAGTCCGATCAAGGCGGAGCCACCTTCGATGCTCAGGTTCATGGCGACCAGCAGTCCGGCCACCACAACCACGAACACGGCGAGCACCTTGTACTCGGCGGCAAGGAACGCCATGGCGCCCTTGGAAATCTGATCGGCAATGGTCTTCATGACCGCGTTGCCGGCGTCTTGTTTAGCGATCCAGCCAGTCGTCACGAAGCTGTACGCAAGCGCGATGAGCCCGGCGACCGGGAGCAAATAGATGAGCTGTTCCATTTTCGACGGTGTCCTTCGAGGGGGGTGGCTCGAAAAGCGGGCACTGATTACCAGAATTCCGCGGGATGCGGGGAGCTGGTGGGCTGGCAGCCGGGCCAGCTCGGCCTCAGTCCGAGGACTGGGACTTGGGAGCTGGCTTCGGTTCCTTCGAGCTTGTTTGGTTGATTTCGTTCATCGCGGCAGCGACCCCATGGGTCATCACCGCAGTGGCAGCTTCGTGTGCGCGATCCACGAGATCCGCGAGATCTGCCGCCTCTTCGGCCGAGAAGTCCTTGAGGACCCACGCCGACACATCCATGTTGCCGCGGGGTGGCCTTCCAATGCCCATCCGCACCCGCAGGAAGTCCTTTGAGCCCAGGACCGACGCGATGTCGCGGAGGCCGTTGTGGCCTCCATGACCGCCACCCTTCTTGATAGCTACGCGTCCGACCGGGAAGTCGAGCTCATCGTGCAGCACGATGACTCTGGAGGGCGGAACCCGGTAGAACGAGCACGCCGCTCCGACGGACCGACCGCTCGCGTTCATGAAGGTTTGTGGCTTGAGCACCACGCACCGACCGAAGCGGGTGCTGACGCTGGAAAACTCCCCATGGAACTTCTCCCGCCAACCGTCGGCACCGGGAGTCCCGTGCCGATCGAGCCAGCGGTCGACGGCCATGAACCCCACGTTGTGGCGGTTGTGGGCGTACTTCGGGCCAGGATTGCCCAGCCCGACGAGCAGCCATGGGGCAGCGTCGGCCATCCAGCAGCCCTACGCGTCGGCGGCGGGGGCTGCTGCTTCGTCGCCCTCTTCGCCGGCGGGAGCCGACTTCGGCAGGTCGACGAAGCACAAACGCGCCTCTTCGGGCTCGACCAAGCGACCGGAGGCCATCGGGACGTCCTTGATGCGGAGGGACTCTCCGGCATCGACGTTGGTGATGTCGACCAACAGCTCGACCGGCACTTCGGCCGGCTTGCACGCGATCCGAACCGTACGGCGGTACGTCGTGAGCTTGCCACCCTTGACCACGCCCGCGGATCGACCCTCGTAGCGGACCGGGATCTTGCGAACCACTTCGCCCTCGGGGTCGACGCGCATGAAGTCGATGTGCTCGACGTCGCGGCGGACCGCGTGCACCTGCACGTCGCTGACCATGACGGCCTGCTTCGTCTCCTTGTCACCATCCTTGATGGTGAGGGTGTACATCGTGTTCCAGCTACGCTCCGGATCCGTCGCCTTCATCAGCTCGTGCGGGCTGAGCGTGAGGGACACGTTGTCTCCGGCAGCGCCGTACAGGACGCCGGGGACAAGACCTTCGCGGCGGATCGAGCGAGCGACGCCTTTGCCGGTCTTGGTGCGGACGGAAACGTTGATGTTGCCAAATTCGGCCATGATAATTTCTTCCTTCTGATTCGGTTTTCGGGGCTCGGATAGGTGCACCAGCACGCCGCCGAGGGAACCCGGAGGCGGGAGGATGGAGGACCCCGCCGGGGGGTGTCAAATGAAGGCAGAGGTGCGACCTCACCTGAGCGATTTCGCCCGGCCGGCGGACCTGAACTCCATTGTTTCCAGTCGCTTAGCGCTACGGCAGGAGCCCTTCGCGCGAGAGCGTCTGCAAGATCGGCAGGAGCACGGAGTTCATCAGGGCAACAACGGCGAGGAACACGGCGAGCACCACCGTGAGAATGCGTGCGAGGGACAGCTCCATCGCTTGCAGCCGTTTGACCCACGTCTGCCGGCGAACGATCACGGCGGCGTAGACCGGTACGGGGAGCAACAACTGGATGGTGGCCGTGATGAGCAACGCGACCCCAGCAGCCCCGGCAACCATCGAGCCCTCGAGCAGCGAGCCATCGATAATCAACAGGACCTCCGCGAGGTTGGCCAACGCCATCAACAGCAGGCCCCAGACTCGGCCCCGAAACAGGCCATACGCCGCGATCCCCAACACGACCGGCAGCACGAACGGCCAAGGGCCAACCGACACGGTCCCAAGGGTGACGACCGCGACGAACGTCAAGACGATCGCATCGGCGAGGCCCATGACCAGCGACAACGACAAGATACTCTCGAATCCGCCGCGCTCGAGTGAACGCCGAGGGGTGGTCAAACCATGCCCGCCCAACGTCAGCCCCATGATCAACGCCGCCGGTACCAACAGCCGCGTCGTGCCCCAACCGATCCCGAGCCCGAGTTGACTGTCGAACGTCGTGTTCTGAAACAGCGACACGGCACCTCCCACCATCGCGGTCGCGATGAGCAGCGACCGGCTCAGAAGTTGTGCTCCAAAGCCTGAGCGGCCGGCGAGCGCCGAAGCAGCCCACAGCACCAGCGGGGGGAGAACGAGGGCCACGACCGCCCCGAACGACTCTGCGCGACCGAACAAATCCAAAAACCAGATGCTGTAGCCGAACATCAAGATCCACACCGCGCTGGCGACCGCGGCAATCCCCCGGACCCAGCGCACCGATGCGCGCTGCCGCTGGCGCCAGGTCGCGAACGCTTGGAGGCGTGAGGCCCCCTCGGCAGGCATCGCATCCAGTTCTTCGCGCGCCTGAGCAATGAGCAGGTCTGTGGGGTTCTCCTCTTTCATGCTTCTTCCTCCATCCACGCACGAAGCTTCTGTTTCGCGCGGCGGTCCCGATCACTGACGGTCGAAACCGATGTGCCCAGAAGCGCCGAGGCTTCCTGCAACGAGAGCTGCTGGACGCTCCGCAAGCAGAACGCCTCGCGCTCCGGGTCGGCCAGGCGGACGATCAACCCCTGTAGCCGCCGCAATGGGCTGCGGTCATCGGGAGCCGGGGGCGTGTGGACCGGTGGCAGGGCGTGCCGTCTCAGCAAGCCACGCCGGCGCATCGATCGGCGGCGCTCCGTCCTGGCCAGGTTGAACGCGATGCCCCACAGCCACACGCCGATCGGAGCCTCTCCCCGGTAGCGCGGCAGCAGCTCCAGCGCGCGCACGAATGTGTCATGCACGAGGTCGTCGGTCGCAGACGCCGCGCTCGCATGGAGGCGAGCCATTGAACGAACCGCGACCACATGGTCCCGATACAGCTCCTCCACCGCGGCAGGCTCGGCCGCGAGGCACCGCTGCGCGAGGGCCAGATCCGCGTCCTGTGGTTGGACGAGTCCTCCGGTCACGGCCGCGTCCGCGGTCTGGCTTCGTGACGTCATTCAGAGGGAGTGTCGCGCCACGAAGCCCCGATTCCGGGGTCGAACACTTTTTTCCCGGTGTTCAGCCCTCGAGCGCCTGGCGGACCGCTTTGGCGATCCTGGGGTCCTCGTCGGCGACCAGCGATGCGACGCGCGACTTCGCGAACGCAGGATCGATCCGAATCAGCGCCCGGACAGCCGAGAGGCGAAGCTCGGCGTCCTGTGCCGAGAGCTCGGCTTCGATCTGGCTCTTGGCCCCCTCGATCTGAAGTACGCCAAGAGTCCTGATCGCTTGGGTCTTCACGCGAACATCCGCATCGGCGGCGGCGGCTAGCAACTCCGACTCCAGCTCGACGCCGTCCGTGCGACGGGCCGTGGTCCGGGCCGCGGTGAGCCGAACCGTGGGATCCGAGTCGGAGAGACCCAACTCGAGCCCGGCGAGGGCAGACGACGCTTCTGCGGTGCGAAGCGATGCGACCATGGCCATGCGGACCCCGGCATCGCTCTCGTCGGCCAACAGAGCGGTGACCGCCGGACCGAAGGGCCCGGTCGTACGGGGTAGCGCCTCGACGAAGGCAGCCCGAACTTCGGAAGAGGCACCGTCCCCGGCCGTCAGCCGATCGAGGAACACGGCCGCTGCGATGGGGTGACGCACCAGAGGGCCGGTGAACCGAGCGGTCCCCGCCCGCGTGCTCCGGGGCTCCATCGCATAGAGAGCCTCAGCGAGCTCCGGGTCGCGGCTCCGCAGCTCGGCGACCGCGTCATCGACTGAGACGCGCCAGTCTGCACCGAGCACGAACGCGACTTCCTTCGACGATGTCGCGTTGTCCACGGGGTTCGCCTGCACTTGAGCCTCTCGCTCAGCGCTGGGCTCATCGGTCGAGCCGTTGTCGCAGGCGGACGACAGGAGAAGAGCAGTACCGAAGGCAAGGATGTGTCGTGACTTCATCGGTCGTTCTCCAGCAGGGGAAGTGCAGCGGTCCACCAGTCTTCGGTTGGGGTCCGCAGCACGTTGGTTCCGCAGTGCACCTCGCCAAGTGCGAGGTGATAGACGTCCCAGTTGTCCACGTAGTGCGGAACCAAGCCGTCGGGGAGCGCGTCGCTGAACGCTTCGATCATCGGGTCCCCACTCTGGTCGCCTTCGTTCTGCCGAAAGAACGGGTCGGCGAGGAAGATGTCGATCGGACCGTCCTGTGGGTTGGACACGATCAAGTTGACCATGCCTGGGATGAGCGCCGCGGCACCGCATCCGGGGATGTCCTCGAACAAGCTGGGGACGTAGATGATGTCGCTTTCCTCCAACCCGAGCTCGGCGATGAACTGCTCGCGAATCGGGTCGAGCTCATCCGCCTGCAACTCCGCATTGAGTGCGCGAAGGCCAGGGTCGCCTTGAAGGTCACCGGCGGTCGCAAACCCGTGGTCGGGGCCGAAGCGTCCAAGCGGCGTGCTCGGGGGCAGCGCGTCGATGATCTCCCAGGCGGCATCCACATCGGAGATCAGAAACTTGAACCCCTTGTCCGAGCTTGGGTCCGGAACGAACGAGGAAAACTCATCGACGTGGCCAACGCACAGCCACAGGGTGTCGACCTCGAACGGCGCTTGCAGGGTTTGTGATGCGAGGAAGTCCCCGAGCTCCGACTGCAGCCCGTTCGTACCTTCGCGCCCGTAGTAGATCTTTCCGAAGGGGTACTCGGTACCATCGACGGTGACTGGCGGTGAGGCCTCGAGGTTACCGAACGAGTCCCAGGTGGTGGCAAGCAACGGGTCGCCCCATCGCGACGCGATGAAACTGGGCCCGACGAACTCGTCCTCCGGGAAGTCATCCAAACCTCGGTCACGCACCGAGTCGATCACGATGTCGAGCCGCTGCCCGCCGGGCCCGGCCGAGGTGGCGAACTCGATCTCGTCCTGCACCCACACGTCAAAGCCGTAGGTCGCGTCATCGACAGGGTCAAACTGATCCCCGAGCACGGACGCGAACACACCGACCATCGCGGCGTTGGTGCCGAAGTCAGCATCGACGTCCATCACCCAGACCCCCTCGGAGGGCTGCAGGTGGTGGTTCATGATGAGCGGGGAGCCCATCATTCGAATCTGTTGGGTTGAGAGCTCGGTGCCCTCGGGGTCGAGCAGGCGGACCTCGAGCGAGCCCTGGGTGTTGAAGGCTCCGAACTCGACGTCGAGCGTGGACCCCTCGGGTCCGGGCGCGAACGAATACACGTCTGCGGTGACGTCGTCGGCCACGCCGATCGCAAAGGCGTCGCCATCCCACAGCCGGAAGTTGTCGAGTTCGCCGCTGGCGATCAGCTCGACGGTGTAACCCTCGGGTAGACCGGGAACCTCGAGCGCCGCGACGTCATCATCGCCCTCGAAGACGACCTCCAGCCAATCGGTGCGCTCATTGCTGTCGTCATCGTCGAGGTTCGGCGTGCCAAAGACATCCTCGAGGACAAACGTCTCGGGGTCGAAGGCCTCGCCCTCGGTGTCCCCCTCGGTGTCACCATCGGTTTCCGACGTAGAGGTAGACCCCATGCTCGGGTCGTCGGTCGAGGACCCGGTCAACGTCTCGGACTCAGACTCAGAGTCCGCCCCGGTCGTTCCGCCGCTGCCTTCGTTCCCGCCACCGCCCGTGTCATCGCCACAAGCCGACGCGACGAGTACGAGCGCCCCAACAAATGCTGCTCTCCTCATAGACCGATCACCACGGGCGGACGATAGGACTTACAGGGTCCTACAGCAACGGACGGCGTCACTTGGACCCAGTAAGACCGGCGGCGATCTCGCTCCAGCTCAGGACCGGCCGGCAGAGTCAGGCAAACAGAGAAGAGATCGAATCGCCGTGATGGATGCGTTTGACGGCTTCACCGAGCAAACGGCCCATGCTCAACACCTCGAGCTTGTCGCAGATACTGACGCGATCATGCTGCGCGATCGTATCGGAGACCAACACCTTGCTCAGCGCACTGTTGTTGATCCGCTCCATCGCCGGTCCCGAGAACACGCCATGCGTCGCGGCCGCCACGACCTCCGTCGCTCCGTGATCCATGACCGCCTTGGCGGCGTTGCAGAGCGTACCGGCCGTGTCGATCATGTCGTCGACGAGGATCGCCTTCTTGTCCTTCACATCACCGATGAGGTGGAGCACCTGGCTGACGTTGGGCTTGTCGCGGCGCTTGTCGATGATCGCCAGGCCGCAGCCCAACGCCTTGGAGTAGATGCGCGCTCGCTCCACCCCCCCGGCATCGGGCGAGACCACGACCGTATCTTCGCCTCGATAGCCAAACCGCTCGAGCCGGTCGATGAGCACCGGGCTGCCGAACAGGTGGTCGAAGGGGATGTTGAAGAAGCCTTGAATCTGTCCCGCGTGCAGGTCGACCGACACAACCCGGGTCGCCCCCGCAGCGGTGAGCAGGTCGGCGACGAGCTTGCTGCTGATCGGTGTGCGCGGCTTCACCTTGCGGTCTTGCCGGGCGTATCCGAAGTACGGAAGCACCGCGACGATGCTGCCGGCCGACGCCCGCTTGAGCGCGTCGATCATGATGAGCATCTCCATCAAGTTGCGGTTCGGCGGCGTGCAGGTGGACTGCACGATGAAGCAGTTCACATTGCGAACGTTCTCGCCGATCTCCACGAAGATTTCGCCGTCGGCGAACCTCTCCACACGGCTCTTGCCCTCCGGCGTGCCGACGTACTCGGCGACGTCGCGAGTGAGCTGGGGGTTGGAGTTGCCGCCAAAGATGCTCAGGGTCTTGTTCATCGGGGCCTCGCGACGCCTGGATGCTCGCAGACGGTCCACAACAGATCGAGCCCCTCGGGCAAAGGGTGGCTCACGCCCAGGTAGCCGGGGGATCGCGCCGCGAGGCACACCCGGGCGCGCGGCCCAACCCACAGTCCGGGTCCGAGAAACCACGAAAAACCCCCGCGTACCGAGTGGTGCGCGGGGGTTTGGGTAGCAGGGGCGGCAGGATTCGAACCTGCGAATACCAGGATCAAAACCTGGCGACTTAAGCCACTTGTCGACGCCCCTAAGGACCTCTGTCAGCCCAGCGGGCGGACGCGAGGGCGGCTTTATAGGGCCCGGGCATCGGGCCTGTCAACGATTTCTCGGCACCCGTAGCTGTTGCATGCCGACCCGACGACCGATGGCGCAATAGGCGCGAAAACAGGCCGCCAGTGAGGATCTCTTGGCGGACGGCGGGGTCCGTGTCATGGACGGTGCGTGGACATCTCCATCGAATACTGCGTGATGTGAAACTACAAGCCGCATGCGACCAGGTTGGTCGCTGAGCTTGAAGACGCGCTGGGGACCCAAGCTCGGATGGTCGAAGGCGGTCGCGGGATCTTTGACGTCGTCGTCGACGGCGATCTCATCTTCTCCAAGCACCAGGTCGGTCGGTTCCCAAAGCCGGGCGAGCTGATCAAGATCTTGGCGTCCCGAACGTAGCGCAGTCTCCGCGGTCGGCTCACCACTCGATCAGCGGGCAGTTCACGAGGGCAGGCTGAGGCTCGGGGTTGGCCGCCAGCGCGGACTCGGCGTCTTCAACCTCATCGAACGCAGCTTCGGGAAAGACGCTCACCTTCCACAGCGGCGAGTAGCCGGGCTCCAGTGGGACGGCTCCGACGACATTGTGGGTGCCTCCGGTGTCGTCCATGCAGAACGAGCCAGCTTCGGTCAGGCAGACATAGATCGGGGTGTAGTCGACGAGCGCACCGCGAACGTTCGGCTCGTCTTCGGCGAAGTCGAACGACAGCGCGACGCTGTCGTCGAGCCAGGCCTCGTGCAGCCGACCGTCATCGGTTGCGAAGCTCGCCGAGCTGCCCTCGGGAACCAACGGCCGGTTCATCACCCGGGCGGTCAGCATTTGTGGGTAGCCAGCGGCCTCGAGTTCAGAGGCGCTGGTGATCGTGTTCGGCTCGTAGCCGTCGGGAACCTCGACCTCGGTGACCTGCCAGAAGTCGCTGTAGGTGAGGTCACCAGGCGCTGCAGTAATGATGGGCAGCTGCCCATCGATCGGTGCGCCGTCCGGGTCGACCAGTTGGAAGACGGGCATGGTCCCGCCCGTCGAGGGGCCCAGGTCGTAGTACGCGACCGCTTGTCCGTCGGGGCCCAAACCTCGGGTTGTGAACTGGGCATCAAAGTCGATCGCCTCGTTCGCCGCAGGGAGCTCGCCGACAGCGTCCGCCCTCCTCGTGGCAAAGCGATCGACAGAGACCCGAGGCGCGACGTCAGCGTCGAGGGCGTCGCCGTGCTCGGGCAGGTCGGCGGGATCCTCGCTCGAGGACGCATCACAACCAGCGCCAAGAACGCAAAGGAGTGCAAGCCAGCGCATGTTCGGGACTACCCATAGCGCACGCTCGACGTTACGCATACGAACCTCGCCAGCGACGCCGAGTAGCACCCGCAGGCGCTCTTGCTCGATGTGCACCGGTGACGGGTCCGTCTTCGTCGTCGGAGTCGGGTTGTCGTTTTGTCGGCGCGCGTCCGGGGTCGCACGGCCAACTCGTTGAAATCCGGAGTGGTGCGGCGCTTGCTTTGAAGACCAAGCATGCGACCTCGCCCACTCCTCGCTCCCGCGCTGTTCGCCTGCATGATCCTCGCAGCGGGACCGGCGGTCGCTGCCCCTGCCCAACCTCCCGACGGGACCGCACCGCCCCCCGCAGAGTCCGATCCGAGTGCGTCGGAGCTTCAATCGTTACCCACGCCCACGGTCTCATCGCTGCCGGACCAGTGCGACCGACCAGGCGGCAAGCAAAAGTTCCGCATCACCCTCAAGCAAGAGGCGGAGCTGCAAGACCTGGTCGAGTGGATGATGAGCGTGAGCTGCCAGAAGTTCATCTGGGATCCCAAGCTGCGCACGAAGACGGTCAACATCGTCGCCCCCGAGCCCGTCACGATGGCAGAGGCGTATGCGGCCTTTCATGCTGCGTTGGCGACGATCGGAGCGACGGTCGAACCTGCCGGAGACTTCTACAAGATCGTCGAGACCTCGCAGGTCGCATCGGCTGGGTTTCGAGTGTACGGCCCCGGCGCGAACGTCCCAGCCGATGGTCGAATCGTCACCAAAGTGTGGCGTCCCCCCGCCGAGCAACAAGCGCAGACCGCCTCACTGTTGACCGAGCTCAAGACCGACAGTGGCGTGGTGAAGACCGTCGGAGATGTCGTGGTCGTGACCGATACCGGAGCTAGGATTCGGACCCTCGAACGACTGCTCGCCGACCTCGAACAACCCGAGGGCCCCAACCGGAAAGTCCATCTGTACGGGGTGCGTCATGCGGATGCGGAGGCGCTCTCTGAAGTCGTGCGTTCGATCTTCGATGCTGGACTGGGGAACATCACCGCGCCGGCTTCGGGAGCCACGACGACCTCGGTGAAGCCCGCTGCGAAGAAGGGAAAAAACGGGAACAAGAAGCGAACGACCCCCAAGACCGCTGCCTCGCCGACGTCCGCAGCCACCGAGGACACGCCCACGATCACCGTCGATGCCCGCACCGGGACGATCCTGGTCGTATGCACCGACGCGACCTTTGCAGCGGTGTCGCGTCTGCTCGATGAACTCGACATTGACGGAGGCGAGGGGCAAGAGACCCTGCACGTGATCGAGCTGGCGCATGTGGATGCCGAGGAGGTCGCCGGGGTGCTCGCCAATCTCGCCAACGGCGCGCAGGCGACGGGTGAGCGCGGGAAAGCAGCCGTTCCCGGAGCGACGCTCTCGGGCGCCGTCAAGGTCACAGCCCACCCGGCAACCCAAACGTTGATCGTCAACGCCACCGCGCTGGATTTTGCAGCACTGCAAAAGGTCATCCGCCGGATCGACCACCCGCGTCAGCAGCTCTACCTGGAGGTGTACCTGCTGGAAGTCCGCACCGAACTCGGCCGAGACCTCGACGTCAGCGGACACTTCGGACAGGAAACGGCAGGGGGGCTCGGGTATGTGAGCAGCGCGCCCGGTGATGTGAGTTCGGTGGCTCCCGGAGCGCTCAGTGGCCTGGCCGCCGGCCTGATCGGACCGACCTTGACGACCACGTTGTTCGGATTTGATGCCGACATCCCCGCGTTCGGCATCACGCTGCAAGCACTCGAGACGCAACAGGACATCGACATCGTCGCGCAACCCCACCTGTATGCGGCCGAGAACGAGCAGGCGGTCGCGGAGTTTGGCGAGACGATCCCCTTTCGTACCGGCACGACAACCACCAGCAACCCCATCGCGCCCACGATCGACAACATCCAGAACGAAGACGTGACGCTCAAGCTCCAGGTCACGCCCTACGTCAACGACGACGAGACGGTCTCGCTCGACATCCTCCTCGAAGACCGACAGCTGGGCCCATTGGAAGGCACCACCGGAAACTACCGAACCCTCAAGAGGAAGCTCGACCTCAAGAAGGTGGTCGCGCATCCAGGGCAGCCGTTGGTCCTCGGCGGCCTGACCCGCGAGATCGACGGAATCACCGACAGCCGCGTTCCCGGTCTGGGAGCGATCCCTGTCATCGGCTGGCTATTCCGCAAGCGAAACCGCCGGAAGGAGAAACTGAGCCTGCTGATGATCATGGTTCCCCACATCATCGACTCGCCCGACGACGCTCGGCGTATTCACTCTCGTCGGATGCGAGAACGCCAAGAGTTCATCGAGCGGTACACCGCGTTCAAGCGGCGCGACCTCGGCTCGCACATCAACTACAAGAAGACCTCCGGCCTCCTCTCCGCCGTCAGCGTGGCTGCCGAACGACAGGAACGGGATGCGGAGCACGCAGCCCAGGCAGAGGCAGAGCTGCTTCGGCCGCGGATCTCGACCACCATCGACCCCAGCGAGCCAGCGGTCTCTCGGTAGTCGTGCAACCGGCCCCGAGCTGGCGCGTCTCGATGTCGATGCGAGACGAGCACAACCGGGTGAACCTTCAAGAGGGACTCCTCGACAGCGGACACGTCAGCACGCTGGTCCTCGAGACGGTTCGGCAGAGCGCGCTCTACCTTCGTATCGTCGCGTGGGTCACCCTGGCCAGCGGCGGCCTCTCGGTTGTGGCAGCCCTCGCCACCGTCGTCTTTGCAGACCTCGGCGCGCTGGGGTTCGGCGAATCGTCGGCGTGACCCGAGCCCTCGGTGCCCTCTTTGTGGTCATGCTGCTCGGCTGGCTCGCGATCGCGTTCCTCCAAGCCTGAGCGATTTCGCGCGTCGCCGGCCCGGGCACCGGTCGAGCTCGGAGGCCCTCGAAGATCTCGCGGCCTGAGGGGGCTGCAGATCTAGCCACTCGAGGCAAATTTGTGGCGTTGCAGCCGTTGACCTACCTGTGAATACATGTAGGATGGCGAGCGACATTATGCGACTCCGCACGCTCAGCCTCGGCCTTTCCTTGATGCTCCTCGCACCGGCCTGCGACTCCGGAGCGTCCGCGAGTGACGACGCGCCTGAGATCACGGGCGTGGGCGGCAAGTCGGACCTCGCCGACCTCGCCAAGCCCCTCGCCTACGACACCGTGGTGTCCGGCGACGTCGACGACGGCGACTTCGTGTTGTTCCGACTCGAGGGCGAGCGCGGCGACAGCCAGATCGAGGTCGAGGTTCGGAAGACCGGGGGCAGCTTCGACCCTCGCGCCGACGTCTACACCCCGATCGGCACCGACATTCGGCACGACGACGGTTCGTTCCGCCGCACCGATGATGGCAGCGTCAAGACCGTCACGCTTCCGTTCGTGTCCGACGATCCTCTTGTGGCGGTCAGCGCCCATGGTGGCGACGGAAGCGGGACCTTCGAGCTCACGGTCCGCTGCATCTCCGGCGCCTGCGCAGGCGAGGTCGACCCCGTCAACGACGCGGCTCCGTTCCACGCCTCGATCTGCATCGAGGACGCACGAGACTGCCTGTTCAATCAGAGCCCCGCCTCCGGCCAAGGCCTCAGCGTGCTGGCGACGTGCTTGCAAACCTCGAGCGGAATCGATGGCACCTGCGCCAACGCCTGCGAAAACGACGACGACTCCCGCGAGGCCTGTACCCGCATGGCGGCCGCGGCCGAAGACCTCAACGCGCGCGGAGACTCCTGCGTCGAAGTCCTCGACGAGTGCGTCGACGAGTGCATGCTTCAGGAAGAGAACAGCCCCTTCGCCGAGGACGAGGAGCCGATCTTCCTGAGCACAGGTGTGGCCCGCTGTTGGCTCGACCCCAACTTCTTCGGCACCTGCGACGAGTTCGCGCGCGACACCGCAGAGTGTGGTGGAGACCGCTCCTCGGTCGACGACATGAACTACGGCATGTGCTTCAACTACTGCGAGGCTTTCACGGGCGGATGGCAATCCGACGTCGACGAGAGCTGCGACGAGTACTGCTTCAACAACGTCTGCGAGGACATCTACGCGACGTGCGAGGACACTTGCAACGGCGATCTGGACGAGTGTTTTGAAGACTGCGTGTCGGGCGACGCTCGCAACGAGACCCACACCGGCAGCACCTGCTCCGACTACCTCTAGCCGCCCATCGACGCTCCGAGCTTCGCCATGCGCCACCCCATCCTCACCCTCGCTCTATCCGCTCTCCTCTTCGCTCCGGGCTGCGGATCCGATGAACCCGGCGCCGACGAAGCGCCGGACATCAACACGCTCGGTGGAAAGTCCGACCTTGCAGATCTCGCGACCCCGGTGGGCTACGGCGTATCCGTGAGTGGCGAAGTTGCCGAGGGCGGCATCGTGTTGTTCCGGCTCGAGGGTGAGCCCGGGGACAGCCAGATCGAACTGGAGATTCGCAAAACCGGCGGCGGCTTCGACCCTCGCGTCGATGCGTACACCGCCGGCGGAGGCGACCTCAGGCACGACAGCGGATCCTTCGAGCGCGACGGCGACACCAGCCGTAAGACGGTCACGCTTCCCCGCGACCTCAACGGCGATCCATTGCTGGCTGTCAGCGCCCACGGGGGCAGCGGAGCCGGCACATTCGAACTCACCGTTCGCTGTCTGGGTGGCGAATGCACGGGCGGACACGGCCTGGGCGGCGACCCCGTTCATGCCTCGATTTGCATCGACAACGCGCGCGACTGCCTGTTCTCGCAACCGGTCGCTCCCGGTGCAGGCGGCGATGTTTTGTCGACGTGTCTTCAGTCCGCGACCGGCGTTGAAGGCTCGTGTGCCGAGGCGTGCGAGCACGACGAGTCCGCCGCGGGCGTCTGCGATCTGATGGCAGAGACCGCCGAGACGCTCACCGCCGAAGCCGACGACCTCGGCGATTGCCACGGTGTGATCAACAGCTGCCTCGACAGCTGCATGATGGGCGAGGAAAACAGCCCATTCCTCGAGGGCGACGACATCGACTTCGAGCACACGGGCGCAGGCATGTGCTGGCTCGACCCCAACTTCCTCAGCGACTGCAGCGAGTTCGCCCGAGAGAACGTTCGGTGCGGCGGATGGGACACGTACGACGAGACCTCGAGCTTCAACAGCTGCGTGACCTGGTGCACTGCGACCGAAGGCCCGTGGAGCGATGATAGCGAGGACGCTTGCATCACCCGCTGCGGCGAAGAGATCTGTGCGCCGATGATGGAAGCCTGCGACGCCGAGTGCGAAGGCGACGACGACGAGACCGGGTGCCACGCGTACTGCGTGCAAGAGTCCGAAGTCAACGACGAGTACCGCGGCGAAGACTGCTACAGCGTCTGGTAGCGCCTCACCCCTGCCGACCGGGCTGCAGACGCTGTCTCTTCATGCTCTGCATGAGCACGCGTCCGGGCCCGGTCATGCGTGTCATGAACAGGCCTTCGCGACCGAACAGCACCTTCAGGCATCCGCCGACGCCGACGATGTCGTAGCCCACGCCCGAGCCAAACGCGGCGAGGTTGCCCGTGGACACGGTCACCTCCTCTCCGGGCTCGAGGTCACGCTCGACGAAGTCGCCGGAGCCGTGGATGAACACCAACCCCTGGCCGGAGAGCTTCTGCAGGAGGAAGCCCGCTCCCCCGAACAAGGCCGCCCCAAACCGGCGCGCCACAGTGACGTCGATCTTCACGTTGCCGATCGCTCCCAGGAATGAGCCCGACGTGCAGGTCACAGGGCCCCAGGCCAAGTCCCAAACCGCGACCTTGCCGGTCTGGTTCGCGGAGAGCGTCACCTTTGCGCCCGGCCGTTGACCGGTGATGTACGTGAGCGCGAGGCCTTCTCCCGAGAGCATCCGCGAGACCGCGGCGCCGGGGACCTTGAGCTGCCACTGCACCCCCGCGTCGTGCGAAAGGATCGCGCCCTTGGACGCCCACATTGTTTGGCTGGGCTCGAGCGCGATCGTCACGGTCTGCGCGATCTGTCCGCGCAACTCGTAGCTGCCTGGAACCCGCTCGGACATGTTGGCGACGTCGGGCCCGGAGAGCCTGGCGGGGAGCGAGGACGGCGGCTGCATGTGCGGACGATAGCGCGGACCCTGCGTGGCTGCAGACGCTCGCCCGCCGTGCCACAATGCGGGCGCGCGCGATGAAGATCTGCACTCCCGAGTCCGCCATCGCATGCGTGCAATCCCATCAGCGCGTCTATGTGCACGAGGCCTCCATGGTCCCTCACGTGCTTCTCGATGCCCTGGTGGCCCGGGCTCCCGAGCTGGAGGGTGTGGAGGTGGTGCATCTGCACATCGACGGCGATGCGCCCCACGTCGATCCTTCGCTTGAAGGGCATCTACGCCACAATGCGCTGTTCGTCGGCCCCAACACCCGACAGGCGGTCGCCGAGGGCCGAGCCGACTTCACCCCGGTGTTCCTGGGCGAGGTCCCCTCGATGTTTCGAGCCTCGCTGCCGCTCGACGTGGCCCTGATCCAAGTCTCTGTGCCGGACGAGCATGGGTACTGCCGTCTGGGCCTCTCGGTCGCGTGCGCGCTGCCAGCAGTCGAAGCCGCCAAGGTCGTCATCGCGCAGATCAACCCGCAAGTTCCGCGCACCCTCGGAAACTCGGCGGTCCACGTCAACGAGATCGACTTTGCAATCGAGGTTGATCGACCGTTGCCCCAGATGACGCCGGCCGCGTTCGGCACCACCGAGGAGGCCATCGGCGCTCATGTTGCAGGGCTCGTCCCCAACGGCGCGACCATTCAGGTCGGCATCGGCAAGGTCCCCAACGCGGTCCTCGACGCTCTGAGTCGGCACGAAGGCCTCGGTGTCCACACCGAGATGTTCAGCGACGGGCTGCTGGCCCTCGCAACCAACGGGGTCATCAATGGGCACCACAAGACACGCTTCGAGAGAAGGGTCGTCACCTCGTTTGCGGCGGGCTCCAAGGCGCTGCACGCGTTCGTCCACGAGAACCCGTTCGTCGAGTTTCATCCATCCCACGTCGTCAACGATCCCAACGAGATCAAGAAACAACACCAGATGGTCGCAATCAACTCGGCGCTGCAGGTCGACCTCACCGGCCAAGTCTGCGCCGACTCGGTCGGAGAGCGCATCTACAGCGGCATTGGTGGCCAGATGGACTTCGTGCAGGGCGCACTGCGTAGCCCCGGTGGTGCGGCGGTCATCGCCCTCCCCTCCACCGCCCGCCATGGCCAAGCCTCTCGTATCGTCCCGCGGTTGCAGCCGGGTGCCGGCGTCGTGACCACACGCGGTCACGTGCAGTGGGTCGTCACCGAGTACGGCGCGGTCAACCTCAGAGGTCGCTCGCTACGAGAGCGCGCCGAGTTGCTCATCGAGGTCGCACACCCGGACTTCCGAGCCGAACTTCGCCAGGCGGCCAAGACTCGGCGCTTGATCGACGTAGGTTGCAGGTGAAACGATGTTGATCGAGCTGCTCGGGTGGGCCTTGCTTCTGGCCGCTGCGTCGCTCGCCGCGCTGGCGCTCAACGCGTTCAAGCCGATCCGGGGCTCCCGGATTCTCTTGCTCCCAAGCTTTCTCGCGGGAACTCTGCTCGCCGAGACCTCGGTCTTCATCCTGCCGTTGCTTCTCGCCGGGCTCGGCGTCGCGGCCTGGTTCGGTGAGCCCCGCGGATGGACAGGGTGGCTCTCTCTTGGGCTCGCCGGACTCGCGACGGCACTTCTGATGGGGCAGCTCGTCTCCTCCGCCCGAGCGACCTCCACGCTGCATCGCGATGTGCCCGAGTTCTCACGCGACCGCAGACTCCCCTGGGCCCGCATCCTCTGGCCTTTTCCATACCGGTTCTCCCAACGCAGAGTCTCGCGCGGCATCGAGTTCGCTCGGGTGGCCGGACAACGCTTGCGCCTCGACGTCTACCACCCTCCGCAATCATTCGAAAAACCACGTCCAGCGATCGTCCACGTTCATGGCGGCGGCTGGGTCGTGGGCAGCCGGACCGAGCAAGGCATCCCTCTGATGGCCTTGCTCTCCGACCGGGGCTACGTGTGTTTCAACGTCAGCTACCGTCTGTCCCCCGGAGCCACGTGGCCGGATCACCTCACCGATGTGAAACGTGCAATCGCTTGGGTCCGGGAGCACGCCGAGGACTATGGAGTGGACCCCTCGTTCATCACGATCATCGGGGGCTCGGCGGGAGGCCACATCACCGCCATGTGTGGGCTCACCCAAGGCGACACGAGTCTGCAACCGGGCTTTGAAGACGCCGACTGCTCGGTGCAAGCCGCGGTTCCGATGTACGCGGTCTTCGATCTCACCAACGTCAAAAAGCGTCACGCCCCGGGGTTTCACTCGATGCTGATCGAGCCTCTGTTCCTCAAAGCCTTCTTTGAGGATGAACCGGAGCGCTTCGAGGACGCATCGCCGATTCATCGTGTGCATACCGATGCGCCGCCGTTCTTTGTCGTGCACGGCGGCAGCGACTCCATGGTTCCGGTCGACGACGCGAAGGACTTTGTCGCCGAGCTTCGCGCCGTGAGCCGCAACCCGGTGCGCTTCACCATCGTCCCCGGTGCCCACCACAGCTTCGACCTCCTGGTGTCACTACGGTCGCTGCCGGTGATCGAGGCGATCGGCGACTGGATCGACCATCAGGTCGAGTTGCAAAAGAGGAGTGAAACGTCGGGTCGGGTTTCACCACGGCCCGCTCGCTAGGAGCCCGTCCCCGTATTCGGCCGCAGTGCATAACACCGCCCCCGAGCCGCATGACGGCGTTGCTCATCAGTCCCTTGTGCCCGACAAGCTCCATCCTCGCGCCTTGTCACGCGGCCCGCTGACGGCGTTTTGCATACCCCCGAATACGGGGACAGGCTCCTAGCCCTCGAGCGAGAGCACCGATCGACCACCGCCGGGGTGCCCCTGCAACCAACGAGCGTGGGCCTCTGCGTACTCCACGAAGAGCGGCTCCACGAGTTCGTGGGCTGCGTTCATCCGTTCGACAAGCTCCGCGGAGAGCCCCCGCCCCTCGTCGACCGCATGGAACAACTCGTCGAAGACATCCGTCACCGACGTTGGAAGATCGCACTCGACCTCTGGCGGGTCCGCGCATGTCGACAGTTTCGGATCGACGACGGCGACGGCCGCCTCGACGTCGAGGGACGCTGTGCCCTCGGGCAGCGCATCGCGAAGCCAGTCCAGGACGGAGGGGATCACGGTCGACGGGGCGCGCAGCGTGGCGGGCCAGCTCTGAAAGTGAACCGAGTACCCCCGCATCGCGACGTCTCGAATCAGACCGTAGTTTGCTCGCCACCACTCGAGCGCGCCGTGGAGTTGTGGTGGACGCCGCTGCGGAGTTCGTTCAAACACGTCGTCCTCTACGGCCCACAGCCGGTTCATGGACGCCGTGTACGCCTGCCACGGACGCACAGAAACAAGCACGCGACCGAGAAACGCAAACTCGGTGTGCACGACCCCTTCGGCAAACACCTTGACGACGTCGGCGCAGGTCTCATGGGGGTGCAAGTACACGCCACTCTTGGGATGCGGGTTGCTCGTGAAGTTGATGCCATCGCGCAGCGTCGACTCGTAGAACCCGCCTCGGTTGAGTGATCCGAGGGTGTCCTTCCAGTTCAGAGGGAAGGCCTCTCCGATGACCGGCAGTCCTGCGGCCTGCAAGACCTGCATCCACATCGAGGTTCCGGAACGACGGGCACCGCTGACGATCAGCACCCGCTGAACCTACCGCGTCCGCAGAAAATGCGGAGGACGATGATCATTTCGCTACCTTCGGTCACTACCACCACAGGAGTTCTCCGCCTTGGCTTTCACCTGTCTCTTATACACATCTGACGCTGCCGACGAGCGATCTAGTGTAGATC
>CAJXVA010000134.1 GCA_913061055.1 uncultured Pseudomonadota bacterium | reverse complement strand
GAGAGGTCTCGTGGGCTCGGAGATGTGTATAAGAGACAGGATCCGATTCCCACAATCGATGCCGACCAACGAATTGTGGTGTTTGTTCACGGGCACACCTCGCGTCTCGAGGAGGGCGAATCGTTGATGGAGCCCCTGGTTCGCCGAGGGTTCACCGTGGTCTCGATGGACCTGCCTTCGTGCGGCTACAGCGAGATGATCGAGCACACCGTCATTGCCGATGGCTCCCCCGAGGACCGCCCCACGAGTGCTCCGCGGAGCTTTCCGGTGCTGACATTGATGGACTCCTTCTTGGAGGCGTTCGTTCGCACACTTTCCGACGCGGTTGGACGCGACATCTCGGGCCAGATCTCGGCCGTGATGGGTGGCAGCCTCGGCGGCAACCTTTCCCTGCGCTTGGCTCGCCGAAACCCGTTGGTCGTTCCGTTCGCGGCCAACGTCGTGCCGTGGTCGGCCGCGAGCGTTTGGACCTCCGCCGAAGGTTCATCGCGCGAAGTTGGAGCGGAGAAGGCATCTGAACGAGCGTGGGAACCGGGCGCTCCCGACCAGCGTCGTCAGTACTTCTACGATGTGTTCGAGTTTTCGGTGCGTCTGCTCTTTGTCCGGCCGCAGCCCGAATACTGGTATCGCGACGACGACTGGGAGCCTTGCAAGTCGCTTCACATTCAGTCCGCCCGGGCCGATCGACAAGAGGTCTACAACGAGACGTTCCGACGTTGGCACTGGCGTGTCGCGATGGACCAGCTCTACTTCTCGCACCGCACGGACTCTGCTCAACGCTCGATCCTCGGACGCGCCTTGCTCGCCGCGGGAACGGGCGACAACTACGAGTGGTCGAACATCCACGACGCAACCCGCGGCCTCGGAGTGGAACTCTTGAACGCACCGGGTCGACTCCTTTCCGTGGACCACACGGGGCACTCGATCCACGTGGAGCGTCCGGAGTTCTTCGCAAAGCAAATCGCTGCATTCTGCGCTCCGCTGGCGCCGAATGCCGCCCGGCCCGAGCAATGGGACCCCCCCGAGGTTCTCGATGGGGCCGCGACCTCAGACCCGGTGGCTGCGATCTCCGAAGGCGGAAGCATCACCGTCTTTGCGCGCGACGGCAGCAACCGGGTGCAGTTGAGGCTTCAAGACGCCGCGGGGGATTGGTCGGGGTGGACTGCCCTGAACGCAGGGCTCGACAGCGGAGAAGGCCTCCTGAGCAACTTTGCGGTCGGACTCAACGAAGCCGGTCATCTGGAGGTGTTCGCAACGCTCGATTCACAGCCCTGGGTGGCGCACGTTTGGCAAGACGGTCCCTACGGAGGATGGAACGGTTGGGACAAAGGCAACCATGTCAGCCAGCTCATCGGCGGCGCCGACAATGCGGTTGCCGTTGCAGACCGTGTGGGTGATGGGCCCTCGCGGCTGTTGCTGGTGATTGCTCGTCTGACGTCGGGCAGGGTCCACGTCCGCGGCCAAAACCGCTTGGGCAGCTGGTGGATGAACGGCAAGGACCTCGGAGAGTCGTCTGTCACGCTCGCTGGTCGGCCTGCGGTTGCGGCGAATCACGCCCGATCGCTCAACGTGGTGATCCGCGATACCGCGGGCAATCTCAGGCATATCCACGAAGAATCTCCGGACGAATGGGCGGCCAGCTGGGCTTCGTTCGGTGATGTCGCGAGCGATCCAGCGATCGCGCTCGACGGAGCAGGGCGTCTCCATGTGTTTGCCGTGGGCCCCTCGGGCGATCTTCGTTTTGTGCGCGAGAGTGTTCCAGCTACCGCCGCCGTCTCCACACGCGGCGATTGGGGAAGCTGGGTGTCCTTGGGCGGCGACATGGATACGTCGGCGCGGCCCGCTGCGATTCGAAACGCGTGGGGACAACTCCAGGTGTTTGTCCGGGGGGGCGATGGCGTGGTTCGCAGCCGTCGCCAGCTCTCGGACGACAGTCGTGAGTGGAGCGAGTGGCTGGACGTTGCACCCGCCGCAACGGGCAGCCCAGCGGTCGTGCAACGCGAAGACGGCACGCTCTCGCTGTTCACGCGCTCGACCTCTGGTGCGGTCGAACATCGACGTCAAACCAACGTGTTCGCAGAGCCAAGCTTCGAACGCCTGGTGACCGCAACCCGAAAGAGACGCGGCACCATCGTGGGCGTTTGCAATCCGGGAGAAGACTGGATGTCGCGATCGACCGAAGACGTGATCCGCGACATCGAGACCGGCGCGCATGCGTACTTCGTCGATGTCGCGGGGGCTCGCGTCGAGGTGCGTGTCGTCAACGGCGCAGACGGACAGTACTTGCGAACCGACGGGGACCGAATCCCCGACAACAACCTTGATTCCCTTCCCGACTGCTGAGTCCGCGAAGTCACCCAACGATGTTGGCCAACCGGCGCTCGACGAGGTGCAATGCACATTGGGGCGCCCCTGCCCCGAGGTTGCACCAAAGACATGAGCGCCGCGCTGTGCAACGCCTACGAGAGCGGTGCGGTGCTCACCGACCCCGCAGACCTCGAGTCGAGCGGCCGTGTGGTCACCGACACTGCAGCGGGTCGACGATTGAGAACAGCCCCTAACCACCGGGCGGCGTTGGACTCATGCGCTTGGTGACTCAACCCCGCACGCCACGCCCAACTCGCGGTGGACATCCGCCGGGGTCCAAGTCCTGCCGGAGAGCGGGTAAGGCCGCTGCTGGGCATCGGTGGCGCCACTGACCCGGTTGCCGACGACTCCGCGGCCCATGAGCATGGCACTGCCGACGGGCCAGTGTTCCTTGCCCGCAAATGGCTGCGGAGCATCGTAGTAGGGGCCTCGTCCAAACTCGGAACCGATCATCACAGTCAGCCTGTCTGTGAGACCGCGGCGCTCGGCCGTGGTCATCAGGAAGTCAACACCGCGGAAGAGCTTGCCGAGCTGAGTGACTTGCTCGCGGTCGTGACTGCCGTGGGTATCAAATCCGCCCAGCTCGAGGTGCACGGCGACGGCGAGGTTGGCCTCGAAGGCCGCAAGCGCCACATCGGCTTGACGCATGAAGCGCTGGAGATCTTGGAGCTCGTCACCGAGCTCGATCGGTGGGGCAGGGCTGCTCGGCACCGGGAGCGCGTCGCGGACTCTGCCACCCAGGCACGCATCGGGGTCACAGGAGCGCTCGAACGGCTGATGGGGGTCCACGCTTGGGAGCGTCGCGGAGGGGGCGACGCCAGAGGTGACCCCGCGATGGGACGCAAGGTGCGGCAACCCGCTGTCCAGCGCAAGAAGTTCGGCGATGGACAGGGCGCCCTCCGCCGGCTGGCCAGTGAGAAGGCTCGACGTCGCTTCATCGTGGTGGACCGTTCCGATGTCGATGCCGTTGATGCAGTGCAGCCGGGTGGCGTACTTGTCGAAGAACTCGGTGCTCCCCATCAAGGCATTGGTTGATGCTGCGCCGAGGCCTGTCGTGCGACGCGTCATCGGGAGCGGGGCGTACGAGATAGCCCCCGCGGTTGCGATCTTGGTGTAGACGCGATTCTGCGCGGGGTCGAGGACTGGGTCGCACACCAAGCGCGGATCCCATCCGCCCGTTGCATGCACCAAGACGAGCAGCGGGCCACCATGACCGGGACCCCTCGCGTGCGCTGGGGTGCCGACCGTCGAGCCGACGGCGAGACCGCTGAGCGCGGCCAGTTTTAGGAACTTGCGGCGTTGCATTGTTGTTCTCCTCAGACGGACAGCGCCCCGTAGGACCGAATCCAGCTCCGCAGGCTGGCGTGTGCAGCGGTGAGTGTTCCGGGTTCGATGCCATCGGCGAGCGCCTGGTGCGTGAACGCATTGGCGTCGAGCAGTCTGTTGTAGGGCTGCCTCACCCGCACATCGAGCATGGGCCCGATGCCAGCGTGAGCCGTGAACGCATGCATCGCCCGGCCGGCTTGGGCCTCGGGTCGACTGATGATGAAAGAAAGCGCGCTCGAGTTGCCCTTCTTGGTGTGTCGTGCGAGCTCCTTACCCGCAGTCTCGGTGTCTTTCTTCTTGTAGCTGCCGCGGAAAACCAACATCGACGAGAGCGCCGGCCGCTCCCAGCTTTCCGGGTCGTACGACGCAAACGCCCCTTGGCCCGAGAGGACTTCCCGGATCTGCAGCTTCGCGGCGATCTGGGGCTTTGGATCGGAACGCGACAGCACCAAGAATGGGAGCGTCGACGTCGATCGGTTGTGGCTGGCGACCGCTGCCAGCGTGGTGTTGCCCTCTTGCATCGGGAGCGCGAAGTTGGTCAGCGCGCGCCCGAACGCGCGGTTGAACGTCGCGTAGTTCCGGCGGCCTTTGAGCTTGGACAACGCGTCGTTGTCGGCGAGCAGGCAAACGTCGATGTTCGGAACAAGCGTGTGCAGTCCGAGCGCTGCGTTGACCGCGTCCAGCGGTGATGCGTCTGCGTTGTATCCGGGCAGCAAGGCGGCGCTGACCCGTACCGCCTTCGGGTATTCGGCGGCGAGTCGTTCTGCGAGCTTTGCGGCCAGCCCACTCCCCGTACCGCCGCAAAGCGAGTGAACGATCAAAAAACCGTCGACCTTCGATGCGTTGTCGTGGAGCTTGCGGACTCGGTCGAGGATCACGGGCAGACGGGTGTCCACCACGCCCTGGTATGCACGGCTGAAGCAGCGCGACGCGCTCTCCTTTCCGCTCACAATGTAACTCGGGTGTACGGATATCGGGCCGCTCGTGCCCGTGAGTGAGTCCCGCTGCCGACGCGCAGCGACGGGGTCGGTGTCCACAAAAACTGCGCGGGGAACGAGCACGCCGTGGCCCGCCCGGTCAAAGAACCCACCGCTGTGGCCCTGCGAAGGTGCGAGGTCGGTGGCGAGATTGCGGAGGAACCTCGCCGCCACCGCCACGCCTGCTCCGCCAATACCGATCGTAATGATAGCTCCCGCCATTTTTCATCTCCAGTGGTTGGATGGCCTCAGGCTCACCCTGCATTCTCGTAGGCGGTCGCCAGGTCGTTGATGTTCTTTCGGGCGTTGGCCATCGCCGTCTTCGAAAGGCCATGGCCCTCGTATAGATGCAGGAACGCGTCGCGGCTGAACAGTCGGTCGAACTGCGCAACGATTCCCCGCAGTCTTGCGCGCACCCCAGTGCTGTTCTCGACGAGGAGGGATGAGTCATCCGGGCTTCGTGTCTTCGCGACCGAGACTGCGGGCGGGTACCAGGTCGGGATCCGCAGCCGGCTGTCTTTGCGGAGCGCCGTGGCCGATAGCTTGCGCCCCTTGGACGCGATGAACATCGGACTGAGCAGCTTGCTCCGCGTGCTTGGAATTCCGCTGATCCGGTTGTGCGCTTGGCGTACCGCTGCGACGAGGTCCCCGTTTGTCGACTTTCCCCACGTTTCCATCGCCAGCCCCACCAGGTTCAAGCCGGGAAACGGGGCGAGGGTGCCTGTCAGCTCGCGGAACTCGATCGGACTCCGTACGGGCAGTCGTGCCGGGCTTGTAAAGAGGCCGAGCGCCCGCGCGGCAAGTTTGTTGTGTCCGACGAAATCGCTGGGGATGGAGCCGAACTTTGAGGTCACCGCCGCAGCGAGCATCTGGTTGTCCAGGAGGACGACGAGATCGGCCGTTCGCTGAAGCCGGTCCAGGGCGCAGACCTCGTTGTAGGGCTGGGTCGGGACGGACGTATCCGAGCGATTGCGAAGGACCGCACAGCAGATGATCGTCGCGCTCGGATGCTGGCTGCGCAGCTCATCGACGATGGCTGCGGTCAGACCGCCTCCAGTCCCGCCCGCAAGCGAGTGCGTGAGCAGGAACGTAAGATCCCCCTGGGGACTGTCGTCAACGGTGGCGTTCACCCGGGTGAGGACGTCGTCCCGCAAGTCGGTCCGGCGCTTGTACCCGGTGGCGAAGTTGTTCGAGCACGATGACGAACCAGACACGATGTTATCGGGCTTGATCAGGGCGCGATGCGTCCACCCCGACAGCGCTCCGATCGCGTCCGTGTCCGAGTCCGTGACGATCGCCCGAGGCACAAATCGTGTGCTGCCGGCTCGGGCGAAGAAATCCGCTCCACTGCCGATCGATGCTGTGGTCGCAGTCCCGTTGTGCGACACACCGTGTTCCGCAAGAAGGACGTCCCACAACTGCCGTCCAAGGCGTATGCCTGTCCCCCCTACGTGGATCGCGATTGTGCTGGCCATGGCAGTACCCTCATGGCCTAGACGGACGCCAGCCTGGCTTACCCTCACGCGCGGGCGGAATTGTTTTCGAACCCTCGCAGATGGGCGCGGATCGGCCGTGAGCGCGCCAGTCGTATCTGGGTCAAATCCGAATGTTGCCGACCCAATGCAACATTTACCGCAGGCCGCGACACACTACTGTTGTCGGGCCCACGCCAGGGCCCACGCCAACGTCCCCCGAGCATGTCTTCAACGCTCCCCATCGTCATCGTTGCATCTCTCGTCCTGGGTCTCGGCGGTTGCAACATCGCCGACGCAGGTGGCCCTGCCGTTCCACACCCGAGGGTTGAGGCTCCGTCCACGAGTCTGGCCGAGACGGCTCCTGAGGATCCGCCCACGAAGGCGCCGAAACCCGGCAGGTCACCCGATGACCCGGAGCGTTTCCACGAGAGCGTCACAGACCCAAGCGAGACTTCCGACGTGTCCTCGCCTCCGTCCCGCCCGATGACGAGCGGGGTCCTCATCGTCGGCGAATGGAGTTTCGTCCCCGATGTCGACCGATGGGCCACCTATCACGGAGTCGCCTGCGCAACCGTGCGGGCCAACAAGTTCGGAGGTCTCAAGATCGAACGGCGCACCGCATCTGGCCGACGGCGGGTTCCGCTCGAGTTCCGAGACGTGACCGGCACCGATGCCGAGTTTGCCCGGTGGATCGAAATTCTCGAGGAGGAGGTTGCCAGCGGTGGCGGTGACGACGTCATTGTGATGATGGGACAGCCCAACGCCCCGCTGGTCGACAATGGAGTCACGCTGAGCACGGGCTCGACAGAATGGAAGGCCGAGTACAAAGCGCGGCTCGTCCGTCTTCTCGAGACGCTCTCTTCCTCTTCCCGCCGCGTGCTCTGGCTGGAGCTACCCGACGTCTGGCCCGGCGCCGCCGACCCACGCGCGTGGGACGATCACCGAGGCGTCCAGACCGAGACGCTCCGCGCCTTCGAACCACGGATTGAGCGCCAGAGCGTGGCTCGCTATCTCACCACGCCGCGAAAGCAGACCCACTCCTCCTCATTCTGGTTCGGAACCCACGTGCTCGGTCCAATCCTCTGCGAGGCGCGCGAACTGAAGGAAGAGGCGCCAGCGCCGACGAAGCTCGGCAACGCCGTAGAAGCGGGCTGAAAGATCGACCGGCTGGGCCTGAGGACCGCCACGCTCAGGAGGCCTGTTGTTTCAACCAGCTCACAACGAGCGCGTTGGTTTCCTCTGGCTTCTCTTGCTGAATCCAGTGGCCACAGTCGAGGCTGGCCACCTCCACGTTGGGCACGAACTCCGCGAGGTTCTCGGACTTTGGGATCATGTCCTGGTCGCCGTAGATCATGAGCGCGCGCTGTTGGACAACGGGGTTTACATCCGCCAACAACTGCCAGTTTCGATCGAGGTTCCTGTACCAGTTGATGCTGCCCGTGAACCCGGTCGTCTCGAACGCCGAGACGAAGACATCCAACTCGGCCTCGCTCATCACGGGCTCACCCATCGGCACATCGGCCTTGGCAAGGTTGATCATCATCATGCCGGGCGGAGGCGGTGCGAGGGGTACCTTCTTGCGGAACAGGTTGCGAAGAAACTGGGCCGCGTTTGCGTCGAGCACCGCATCCGCGACCCCAGGCTGTCGGTTGAAGTGGACGAAGTAGTGGTCCCCGCCAAAGACCTCTTCCATGAACTCGATCCAAGGCTTTTCTGTACGCGGTTGGTACGGCAAGGCCAGGTTCACGATCTTGCTCACCCGCGTTGGATGCAACATGGCCAGCCGCCAAACCACATTCGCGCCCCAGTCGTGGCCCATGAAGACCGCGTCCTTGTAGTCGTAGTGATCGAGAAGCGCGACCAAGTCCCCGCACAAGTGCTCGATGTCGTAGGCGGTCACCTCCGTGGGACATGACGACTTCCCGTAGCCCCGTTGGTTTGGGACGATCACGTGGTAGCCCGCAGCGGCGAGAGCAGGAACCTGGTAGCGCCAGGTGAAGGCGTGCTCTGGCCAGCCGTGGCACAGCACAATCGGATTTCCTACGTTTTCTCGGCCTGCCTCGAAAACCTCGAGTTCCACTCCGTTGACAGCGACAAGGGTGGGCTTGGGAAAATCGGTCGGGTTGAGCATTGGCTTCAGAGCATATCGACAACTATGCCGTTATTTGGCACATTTGAAGGATGCCGAAGGTCAGCTTCGCAGAGCGTGTTGAACGGCGTAACCGTCTCCTCGGGCTCCTCCGGTCTGAAGACCACTGGAAGACCGCAGACCTGCGGGAGCAACTCGGCGTCAGCCAGCGGACCCTGATGCGCGAACTTGCGGAGCTCAGAGAGGACGGCTACCCCATCGAGTCGGAGCGCGGACGCGGCGGAGGGATTCGCCTCAGCGATCGCTGGGGGATCGACCGGCTACACCTCAATCATCAGGAGGTGGTTGAGCTGACCCTTGCGCTGGCCATCATGGAAAGACTGAAGTCGCCGATCCTGACGAGCAATCTCAAAGCGATCCGGCAGAAGCTATTTCAGGCATTCCCACAGAGTCAGCGTCGCAAGGTCAGCAACATTCGGAAGCGCATCCTCATCGGAGACAACGCGTCGGCGAACGTGATCTCGCTCTACGCAGCCCCGGCGACGCGCATCTCAGAAGAGATCGCGGAGTCCTTCCTGCGGCAGCAGTCGCTGGAGATCGAGTACCAGGCCGAGGGAGGCGAAGTCACACAGCGAGTCGTCGAAGCCCACTACATCCTTCTAAACTGGCCCGTTTGGTACATCATCGCGTGGGACCACCTGCGGATGGCGTCCAGAGTGTTCCGCATCGACCGGATCAAGAACACTCGGGTCGTTGGCGAGCTCTTCCGCCTTCGACCTCAGCAATCGTTCAAGAACATGTTCGCGCCGTACTTTCAACCTGCGTAGCCAAGGAGGACTCCAGCTGTCGTCGCCCGTCACATCGCAATGAAGTGTCGGACTACGCCAAAGCGAACTACCGCTGACGTGCCGAGGTCGTCATGCGCTGGTCAAGCGGCGCGTGAGCTCCACGATCCAGTCCATCGCGGCGCGTACGTGGGGCTGCTGGCGCCTCTCCTGTTGCGACACCAACCAGAGGTCGAACGGAGGGGGCTGGGGAACTCCGGGCAGCTCGAGCTCAACGAGGTCGTCGAACATCGCAGCGGCGGCACGTGCAATGAGGCCGACGCCGAGGCCCCTTCGAACCGCGTCGATCTGCTCCTTGAACGAGTGCGTGGTCAACCTCGGTTCAACACCGATGTGCACATCGAACCAACTCGTTTCCACCACCTCGGCCCGAACCACCAGCCAGTCCCACGCCTCGTGCGACTGGTCCTTCTTGGCCTGCGCGTAGGCGTGGGAGGCGTGCGGAGCGAAACGCATTTCGGCGAGTTTGCGCGACACCAGGCCGTGCTCGGTCGGCCTCCGGCTACGCAACGCGATGTCGGCTTGTCCTCGCGCCACGTCGACGAACTCGAGCCCGGTGTCCAGGTCGATCCGGACGTTGGGATGCTCAGTGAGGAAGTCGTGCATGTTGGGCAACAGCACCAGGTCGGCCATCGCTGTGGTGCACGCCACCCGTACGCGGCCCCCCGCACTCGGCTGTGCGCGCGCCGCCTCTACGAGTGCCCCGATACTGCGGGCCGCGTCCCGGGCATGGCGGAGCAGCGGTTCTGCGGTGGCGGTCGGTCGCAGTCCGTCGGCATGACGCTCGAACAACGCAAGGCCTAGCACCCCCTCGAGTCGCTTGATCCTTCGGCCGATCGTCGACTGCTCCACCCCGAGCCGCCTCCCCGCAGCGGAGAAGCTGCCGGCCTCCGCCACGACGACGAAGATACGCAGGTCGTCCCAGTGCATGACTGCCAGTGAGAGTGGGGATTGGTGCATGGGGCTGTGCAGGACTTCCCGTGGTCGGTCGGTGGTCGCGGATCCAGGCTGATCCTGTGAACGATGAACGAGCCCTGGTGATCCTGGGACATCCGAGGACCGAGAGTCTATGCGGATCGATGGCCGACGCCTACGCCCGTGCGGCCGATGAATCGGGGGCGCAAGCGCGGATTCTTCCCCTGGCCGAGTTGGACTTTGACCCCGTCCTGCGCGCTGGATTCGAGAGCCCACAGCCGCTCGAGCCCGACCTTGAGCGCGCGCGAGAGGCGATCGAGTGGTCGACCCACGTCACCTGGGTGTACCCGGTGTGGTGGGGATCGACCCCAGCCCTGCTCAAGGGGTTCATCGACCGGACCTTCCTTCCGGGTTGGGCGTTCAACATGCAGCCCAACGGCCGCCCCGAAGGGCTGCTCACCGGACGCAGTGCGCGGATGCTGGTCACGATGGACGCACCACGATGGTGGGACCGCCTGATGTACGGTGCCTCCGCCCGCAGGTCGATGAAGAACGCGACGCTTTGGTACACGGGCTTTGCCCCGATCCGCATCCGCGTCTTCCCGGAGGTGGTCCACTCGGACGAGAACGCCCGCGCTAAGTGGCTCGCACGGGTGGCCGACGACGCTCGCTACGATGTCAGACGGGCTTCCAAGCGCGCGCGCAAGTCGTCGGGCACAGCGGCGCTCGAGCCGTTGGTGTCGTCGTCCCCAGGCGAGCATCCCGTCGCCCCCGGTCGCGACCACCCGCAGCGTGTCGCTCTCCACGCCACACGGCATGGCAAAGCGTGAAGTGCCGATGCGTCCGAACGACGTGTGCTGCACGGTAGCGCTGTTGTCGCCGAGACGCGATCCGTCGAGTCACTCTGGGGGATCGCCGAAACTGCCGACGTCGTAGTACCGCGGCGGCTTCCGAAGGTCCTTTCGCCCCCACTCGTACATCGTCTGCGGCCCGTCGTAGAAGAAGAACAGAGGGATTCGCATCCGGGCGGCCGTTCGTCTGGCGACCTTCGTCTTTGCGAGATGCTCGATGACGCAGGCATCACCCAAACCGTCGCCGACGTCGCCCTCGATGACCCGTACGTCGTGGAGCGAACCGTCATCGTGGACTTCCAGCTCGACGGTGGCTGTGGTCTCGAGCTCACCGCTGCGCGCCGCTGCCCCGCGGTAGCACTCGCGCAGACCGGGCCGCGAAGCCTGCAGGATCGCGCGGGCGAGCCGGACGACGTCACGGTCTTCAGGAGGGGGTGGACCAACGCGCTCGACCTTGCCTCGGCGCCGGACCATGGGGCGAGGTCCACTGAGCACTGCGTCACCGCCGGCCGTCAACATCAGCCCGTTGAAGGCGCCGGAGGACGGTGCGTTGAGTCGGGCCCGGACCCGAGCGTCGTCAGGATCGTAGAACCAGCCCCGGTTGACCTCGACGTCTCGGCTGAACTCCGGTTCGAGGTCTTCACCGGCGTGGGTCTCTTTGTCTGGGTCAGGCCCAGGCTCGCGCGTTGGATCCGCAGCGGCAACGCGCTCCGTACTGCGCTCGGGACCGGGCGATCCCTCGAGTTCCTCGGCCAGCGTCTCGGCAGAGAACAGCATCTCGAACACATCGTCGCGCTCTTTGGCGCGGTCGTCCCCGAACAGCGCGAGATGCCGCTGACCGTAGGCATCGAGCATTTTCGCCGCATCTCGAGCGTATTGGGGATCTCCTGATGAGTCGGCGGCCAGCAGTTGAACATGAGCCATTCGCACGAGCAGCAGGTGACGCAGTTCGTCGTTTGCAGCTGTTTTTGGAAGGGACAGGATGGCGTGGCGCATCAGCCGAATACCGTCGGCGTAGTACCCCGAGGCGACCACCGACTCGGCCGCCTGGTACATCCGAGCCGAGCTGGGACGAGATGAGCCGTCGCGCGCGTCGGCCTGCCCAACCATAGACGCGCTGCAGCCAACCAACGACAGCGCCACAACAGCAATCTGTGCCCTCACGGCCATCCAACGCAGCGAGCCGGCGCGCCTTTCACCGTGTCAGCGATCCCGCCGGGCAACGCTTCCGACAGTGACCCCCTTGCCGGTGGTCGCTCAGGCACCTTCGCAGACCGCTTCGTCTTGGCAGGTCATGGCGCCGGACTCCCCGCGGCACTGCAGGGACTCGCAGTCGTCGTTGACGAAACAACGCTCTCCCAGGTCGAGTCGAGGGAGACAGACGTATGCGGAGTCGGTGTCCGGTCCGCAGCGCAGGGGCTCGGCGCATGAGAAGTCGCAGGGCTCGCCGGCTTGGGGGAGCGCTGCGCAGGTGCCCCCGCCTTCTTCGGTGACGTTGCACGAGCCATCGATGCAGTCCCCGTCGCTGAAGCAGGGATCTCCGGGGCTTTGCTGCGGCACGAACGCCCCGGGGCAGTCGTCGTCGTCGCCATCGCCGACGAGGTCCAGGTCGGCGCAAGACGCCGCGGCGAAGTTTTGGAAGCAGTCCCCCACCACGCCGGCGTCGTACTCCAGATAGCCGGCGTTGATCGACTGCCGCAGCATGGGGATCGCGAGGGCTTCGGTGAACCCCTGGTAGAACGTGACGCATTCTTGCTCCGAGCTGAAGGCGACGAACCCCGGCTCGTTGAAGTGCGTGTCGATTTCGTCGTCGGTACAGCAGTCGAACACCCGAGCACAGGTCGCGCGAGCGGCGAGTTCGGCGAAGCTGTCGAGTTCGATGGGCTCGCCGTTGGACCCGCTTCCGCTGCCGGTGGAGCCGGAACCGTCGCTACCGTCGGCGCCGTCGGTGCATCCGGTGAGGGCGAGGGGAACCACAAGGAGGAACGCTGAGAGTCGAGATTTGACGTTGTCCATGGCGGCCTACTTGCGTCGTCGGTTCAACAGCGCGAGCCCAAGCCCGAAGAACATCCAACCGGATTCTCCGCCGCCCACGGAGCAGCCTACCGGGTCGGCATCGGCATCGGCATCGGCATCGGCATCGTCCGGCGCTTTCGGGCCGTCATCGGCAGCATCGATCGGCTGGATGAGAGCGTCGTGCATGATGAGGTAGATGTCGGGGTCGTAGAAGAACTCGAAGTGGCCCACGAACTTGTCGCAGAGCCCGATGTTGGTCGCGCCCTCGATGATCGAGGTTGTGAAGGGCTGGATGTACTCGTCCGTGCACGTGTAGATCGAGGTCACGGGGACGCTCTCGGGGAGGGGTGCGTCGGCGACCGCCTGCAGGAACGCGCTGCCTGGGGTGAGGTCGGCGAGGGCAGGCCACCCGGCGAGCGGCTCGGCCCAGGCTGCTTTGGGCAGCCCGGCCTGGGGCGAGATGAACGTGACCAGGCGCGAGACCTTGTCTTCGCCGCCCAGGGACTGGATGTAGTGCCGGGCGATCACGCCGCCGGTGCACTCGGCCAGGATGTCGATCCTGTCTTGGTCATAGTCCTCGCGGACCTGGTCGACCACGTCCGCGAGCAGCTCGGAGTTCTCGAATAGGTCTCCGCTGAGCAGCTCCGGCGGCTCGTAGACCACCGGGATGAAGCCGTCTCGCTCGAGCCGGGCGACCATCGGATCAAACCACTCGGCAGGGATCGTGACCCCGGTGATGAGCAGGACGACCCGCGGCTCGGCCAGTGGCTCGGGACCCGGCTCCAGCTCTCCGAGCTCGAGTTCGTCAGCGTACTTGGCGAGGAACGCATCCCCCCAGTAGTCCGGGCTGGTGACATCACCGGGCGGAAGATCGTCGCAGCCGGTCATCAGGAGGGGGAGGCTCAGGAGGGCAAAAATGGGGCGGAGGTGCATGCGCATGGTGGCGTCCTTCGGCGTGCTCGTTATTTATCGAATGAACGTTCATTCGAAGTTGAGACGACGGTAGACCACCGAATAACCCCGCTTGCAAGACGTTTTTCGGATCTTGTTGCTATCGGTCGATATTTATTGAACAATCATTCGGTCTCGTGAGCGCTTCTCCCAAACGCGGACGACCCGCCGCACCCGACCGTCGCGAGACCATCATGCGCGCGGCGATCGCATGCTTCGTCGAGCGCGGTTTCCACGGCACCGCGGTGCCGCAGATCGCCAAGCAAGCCGGCGTCGGAGCCGGAACCCTCTACCACTACTTTCCGAGCAAGACGGCGCTCGTGAATGAGGTCTACCGGGCCTGGAAGTCCACCGTCGCTCAACGGGTGCTCACCGCCTTCCCGCACGATGCGCCGTTCCGTGCCCAGTTCGGAACGATCTGGCAGGAACTCGCGGGTCTGGCCCGCGATGACCCGGCCGCCTTCGCGTTCATCGAGTTGCACAACCACGCCTCGTATCTCGACGCGGAGAGCCTCGCCATCGACCGCAACCTCAAGCAGTTTGCCGGCCGGGTGATCAGCCAAGCGCAGGAGGCCGGCGACCTCAAGCCCCTCGATCCCACAGCCCTGATGGAGATCGTGTTCGGCGCGTTCTACGGGCTCATCCGCGCCCACCTCGAGGGCCGCGTCGAGCTGACCGACGCGCTGATCCGGGATGCCGAGGAAGCGTGTTGGGACGCGGCCGCCGTCCACTGATTCCCCGTCCGATGGTCGGCTGATGATTCCCCGTCCGATGGTCGGCTGATGCACGCGTCATCGAGGACGTGACGGCGTTCGTCAGTCGTTCGGGATGCGCTCGAAGGTGGCGACGTACGCACGCCCGTCCTCGAGGCGGTATTCGACGACCACGTCGGCGGGCTGCACCGTCGCCCGGCCCCACTCGACCCCGTAGGTGTCGAGCTTGCCTCCGGCGCCGATATCGAGCAGGTAGGCCCCGGGGGAGTTCTTCTTCGGCTCGGGACAGCAACCGGGCGTGACGGAGAGCGCACCCACAGCCGCGCCAAGGCCCAGGCAGGCGGTCAGTGCCCCGACGAGCAGGCCGCGCGCCCTCATCGTTCCGCACTCCCCTCGAAGAGCGACGGGCCGCCAAACCCCGTCTGTGGCTCGCGCCGCCAGGCATGGACACGCTCCCCCCGTGGTGTCTCGAGGTGGATGCCAGCACCCCAGACTCCGTCTGTGGAATCGTCGGGCCCCTCGACCCGGACGAGCCGGTAGGACCAGACTTCGTACGCACTACAGCTGGTCGCATATGCGGCGCTGAGGTGGCGGCCCGCGGACGCTCCAAGGAGCGTGCACGTCAAGCACGCCATCGAGAAAAGCCGTCGGTGTCGGTTCATCCCGAGCAGTCTAGCTCCCCTGAGCCGTCCGCGACTTGGGCGCCGCCGTGGCCTCACCGAGCTGTTCGTGGTGGGCTCGATGCACGAGCGCAAGACCAAGATGTTCGAGCATCTTCGATGCCTTCGTCGCCGGCACGCCACTCACAACCGCCGACCATGATCTCATCGGGGTTGCTCACGGCACGCAGGACCGGCGGCGGCGCCTCGCAGCACTGGGAAACCGAGACGTCGATACGGAAGACGCGGGCCGGTAGACTCATCCACGAGAGCCGATGCGGGACGACATCGAGCAGCTGTTTGTCTACGGCAAGCGCTCCGGCGCAGAGCGCTTGCCGTAGACGCTAGAAGCTCCTTCTACAGGCTCGGGCGCAGCACGGTGATCGTCGAGTGGTTCGACACAGATGGCTGGTCAGCCAGCGTTGTGAGCGTGTCGGTATTGGTGTCGAAAACCTGAAAGGAGGTCGCATCACTGTTGTACCCGGAGATATAGAGGAGACCCGTCACGACGTCGACGTCCGTGCCCGTGTGGTTCGATACGGGGGTCACCGTCGTGTCGGTGGCCGCCCCCGTCGTTGAATCGAGACGCAGGATCGGTCCACTGGAGGTACGAACGTAGAAGTTGCCGCCGTAGTAGGTCCCCGTCCGACTGTTCTCTCCGACCGACGTCGTGTCATCGATCATTCGAACGGTGGTGTCGTCCGCCGTGTCGATGACCCGGAATCCCGCCTGCGAGTACTGCCGGATGTACAGCTCACCAGTCGCGGCGTCGTAGCTCCCTGCGGAGGACCCGGTCACATCGAGCTCGAAAGTCGACCAGGCCGCGTCGCGGTAGACCGACATCGTCGCCGTGCCATCCTGCAGATAGTAGAACCCGTCGGGGAACCACTGGAAGAAACCGATCGGGTTCGCCACGGTGGCCCCGGGGCCCGCGATACCCGCGCTCCAGCTGTCACCGTCGAGATCGTAGCTGTAGATCGTGTCGTCGGCACCGAGCAAGAACACGTTGGTCCCGTCGTTCGCCAGCTGCGACCGGGTCACCGACGGGGGCGACGTGAGCGTTTCCCAGGTGTCCGCGTCGATATCGTAGCCGTAGAATCCCTCGCTTCCATTGGAACTCGTCAAGAAGACGCGTCCCCCCGACTCCACCTGACAAGTTGCGCTGCATCCATCGTCGTCATCGCCGTTCTCGTCGTCGCACTGTTCACCTGCAGTCTCGTTGATCTGGCCGTCTCCACACACCGCCGCCGAGCAGTCCACGTTGCACGCAGCCGACTCTCCCTCGTCGTCACATGCCTCCCCGGCTTCCGCGTTGGTGACCCCATCCCCGCAGCTGCTGGTCGTACAGTCCGCGTTGCAGTCCGCCGAACGTCCTTCGCCATCGCACTCTTCGCCGGCAGTGGCGTTCACGACCCCGTCTCCACACTCCGCGACCGAGCAGTCGATGTTGCACGTCTCCGACTCGGCACCGTCGTCACACGCTTCCCCGGCAGCCGCATTCGTGACCCCGTCTCCACATGCCGCTGCGGAGCAGTCCGCGTTGCAGTCCGCCGACTCTTCGCCATCATCGCACTCCTCTCCGTCATCGACCATCCCGTCCCCACACGCCGGTTCCGCCCCGCCCGAGGTCCCTGTGGCGCCCGTGCTTTCTTCCCCGCTCGTGTCGCCCGTGGAACCCTCGGGGCCAGAGCTCGACCCCGGAGCACTCGTTGTAGACGAGGTCCCAGGAGAGGTGTCCGTTGGCCCTGTAGACGTCTCCCCTGAAGTCTCTCCCGAGGAGCTGGAACCCGAGCCATCGGGACAACCGAGCAAGCCGAACGTCGATGCCAGTACCACTATCGCGCGAGTGTTTCGAAACTTCACCTTCCTGCTCATAAGCTCGGCGAATCGCTCCTTCAAGCCTTCGCACCGGACCATAGTCGGACGTTTCTGTGGGGAGAAGGCTCGACCGATATCGTCCTCGACCCACGCTCGACTTCGGCGTTGAAGTGAAGTGAAGTGAAGTGAAGTGAAGCGCAAAAAGGCCGGGAAGGGGGGGTGGAAAGAGCGGGGGACACACCGCGCCGCGGTGAAGTGACCCAGTTGCAGGGGGTCGGGTGTCTTGAGATTCGCTGGGTTCGTTGCCGCGTCGCTGGACGCATGCGCGACGACTCCCGCCGGCGCGAACGGTCGCGACGTCACCAAGAGGAAGCTCATCACTATGCTTGATCGAAACACGCCCTGGAGGCTGCACCGCGTCAGTCTCGTTCCTCTCCTGCTGGCCGTCTCGCTCCCCTTCGGCTGCCAGAACCCAGCGCAGGACTGCACGCCGGCGGGCTCTTGCGGCACGCAAACGACGACCGACGGCGGGTCTGAGAGCGGGTCAACCGAAACCCGGAGCACCGTAGGCTCGAGCTCGGATCAGGCCGAAAACAGCACCAGCGGCGAACCCACGGAGCCCACGGTGCTGGACCAGGTTTTTGACCAAGCCGTGGCGGAGGGCTTCTCCGGGGTCGCGCTGGTTCGGTACCAGGGGGAGGTCCTGCTCCACAGCGCGGCTGGCTTCGCGTCACGGGAGGATGGCATTGCGAACGAGACCGACACCCCGATCGTCATGGGGTCGATCACCAAGCAGTTCACCGGCGCTGCAATCCTCCGGCTGCGCGAGCAGGGCGGAGTCGAGCTGGATGAAACACTCGCCGACTTCTTCCCCAACGTCCCTGCCGACAACGCCACGCTCGAAAGCGTTTGGCAGCGCGTGGGTCGCTACGTGGCCCAAGTGCGGGCCGGCCGAAGGCATCAGTGGCCACAGCTCGGCAGCTTCGGCTGTGTCCCTCCGACAGCGAGTCCTGCGTGCGAGCGAAGACGCAAAAACGCCCGACTCAACGATGAGCCGGGCGTCCCTCGCAAGCGTCTACCGGTCGCTACGGCACCGGCGTGAACGCCATCCGAACCTCAACCTGCTGGTCGCCATCCGCCAGGTTGTACACAAAGTCGTCATCCCGCCAGCCGTCCTCGTAGTCGATCACAACCTCATGATCGCCAAGGTTGTCGTCTCCATTCAAGAACCCATCGGACTCCCGAAGGTTGATCGAGATGGTGAAGCTGTGGTCCGGCTGCGGCACCACCGGAATGATCTGCGTTTCGATGGTGCCGGTCTGCGGCCACTGCTGGCCCATGCCGATCGTGACGTACTGGTCGTCGTTGCGCTCCATCAGCGGGTAGGCGTTGGATTGCTCGTCCCAGCCGCGGATCCAGCCGTAGACCTCGAGGTCGCCGCCGGTGTCGCCGCCGTCGTTGACGACGTAGATGTTCTGCAGGGTGAGCTGGACGTTCTGGGTGACGCGCGTGCACTCGCGGACTTCGTAGTCCGTGGTGAGCGAGAAGCCGGCGGGGCTGTTGTCGGCGAGGTACGCCATCTTGTAGGCGATGGGTGCACCGGGCGACTTGGGCGAGTATGTGCCGCCGCTTTGGAGGAAGTCGGCGATGCCCTCGGCGCCCTGAATGGCCTGAACGGCGACGTTGCCGTCTCCACCGAGGATGAAGGCGGTGATGTGGGACTCGGAGAGGACCTCGGAGTGGGTCAGGGAGACGCTGCCATCGACGTCCACGGCTCCGGTGGAGAAGCCGAAGTCGAGCGCGGCCTTGAGCTCTTCACTGGAGAAGTTGGAGGTGACGGCGAAGTAGACGATGCGGCCGTAGGTCACCGAGGAGACGTACGCAGGAGGCTCGTCTTGAAGCGTCTGCTGCACGTCCTCGAGGGTGACGGAGGGGTCGAGGAAGTCGCTGGGTCGCGCGGGCGCGTCGATGTCGACGGTGTAGTAGGCCTGGGTGAAGTTGACGAGGTAGCGGCTGTTCCGCTCCTGCTGATCGAACTCCATGCTGGCCGAGACGTCGCCGCTCATCCACGAGACGTCAAGGCCCAGCGCGAGGCTGAGCTGCTCGGAGCTGTGAACCTCGCTCATTTCGTAGGCGATGTTGGCGGGGGTGTTGCCGATGATGTTGGCGTCGAGGATGCCCGCCATCGCCTCGCGAAACTCGCTGAGCGTTGGGCTCTCCATCGTGGCGGAGACATCACCGTCGAGCACACCTTCGAGTGACGCTGAGAAGGTCAGCGGCGCTCGGTCGAAGACCTTGGGGGTGAGGGTGCCGTCCGAGAGGGTGGTGCCGCCGATGGTGGCTCCGGGGTAGAGCGTTCCGGAGTTGGCGGCGAAGGCCACGATCTTGTCGAACTGCTTGGTCTCGAGCAGGTTCGTCGTGGTGCACGCGTAGTCGCCGTCTTCGAACGGCGCGCTGGCGACACCCTCGTCGACGTTGGCCGCGGGGGTCTCCAGCGTGCCGAGCGAGATGATGTAGTCGTCGATGTCGCTGTTGCCTCCGGGCTCGCCGGTGGACTCATCGCCCTCGGAGTCGTCGCCGGTCGACGCGTCGGCGGCCGTCTCGTCGGAGTCGCTCGCACCGCCGGTGGACTCGTCGCCCTCGGTGGGACCGTCGGGGTCGTCGCCCTTGGTCACCGAGCCGGTTTCGGTCCCGGTGCCGCCCAGGTCGGGCTCTTCAGAGGTGGCGCAGCCTGTACCGAGCATCACCGCCAGCAGAGACGTTGTTGTCCAACCGATCCGAATCATTGAGTTGTCGTTCCCGCTGCGCTTCATCTTCTTGCCCCAATCCCAGAGTTCAACCCCGCAGGCTCCCGACCCGCGTTCGGCTCAGGACGCAGGTTATCGCTGATCTGCCTACATGTCCTGCGCCTGGGTGACTTTTTTGATGTCACTTGGATATCGCGGGGCGATATCGCGCAACGGTGGTGGCCGGACGCAGTGACAGCGGCTTGGTGAGTCATACAATCGCGCTCGTGCGCTCCGCGATCCTGACGATTCTGGCGTTGGCCACGGTCACGGGGTTGTTCTTCGTCCACCTCGAAGGGCGGCGGCGTCGCGCGCTGCTCGGCGTCCTCCTTCCCCTCGACGTTGCGGTCTGCGTGTTGACGGGCGTGGCCCTCGCACGACCCGAGACGTTCGAGGGTTGGATGCAAGAGGACGGCTGGGCGGAATGGGCGACGGTGCACGCGTTCACGATGGCGGCGGTCGTGATCGGCCTCCGGCTGTGGCGAGGCCGCACCAAGCAGGACGGGCTGGGTTGGTTGCCACGACTGGGCCTGATCTCGGTGGCGCTGTTCTGTGTGTTCGTGGCGGGAGAAGAAATCTCGTGGGGACAACGCCTGCTCGCGTT
>CAJXVA010000133.1 GCA_913061055.1 uncultured Pseudomonadota bacterium | reverse complement strand
CGAGATGTAGAGAGGTCTCGTGGGCTCGGAGATGTGTATAAGAGACAGATCCTGTCGGCGCTGCGACGGCTGCACCAGTTTGAGTACCGCGGCGAAGGTTCGTTTCTCGCGTGGCTGCTGAAGGGCGCCGAATACGAGATCATCCGCCGCATCCGTGCGCTCGAGACCAAGAAGCGCAGCACCGCGGGCGGCTTGATCGAACTCGACGATGGCGGCGAGCAGCGGGTGCCCCAGGGCGTCGGACACCTGCCGCGCCGCGGCGAGCTGGGCTCTCGCGGCGGCCGGATCGTTGGCGTTGGAGAACCACCGCGCGAGGTTCAGGCGCGCTTGGATCTCGTAGCGCTGCAGGCCCGCGCGCTCGAGGGCTCGAATCGAGTGCTCCAGCGCGGCCTTGGGGTCTCGTCCGAAGTCGGCTTGCGTCGAGCCGAGCGTCAGCCACAGCCGTCCGTCGTCCGGGTGAGCATCGCTGACCTGTTCGAGGTGGGCGAGCACGGTCTCCGCACCCTCGACGCGGGCCAACGCGGCGTAGCAGAAGTAGTCCCGCTCGGCGGCGGGCAGCTCCAGCGCCACGTGGTCGCAATGCGCGAGGGCTTCGGCCGAATCGGGACCGGACGCCATCGCCAGCGCCATCACGATCGCTGCCAGGATCACTCGACCGTCACCTCGAAGGCGGTGGAGTGAAGGCGACGCCCCTGCTCCGTGACCGCAACGACGCGCCAAAGCAACGTCGTGCCCGCGGGAAGCTTGGCGAGCGCGTCGGGCGAGACCCGGTGCGCTCCCTCGGGGAGCTCCAAGGCTTGATAGACGGGCGCCAGCGCTGACGTTGTGATGAACAGATCGTAGGTCGCATCCGTCGGACCCCCTTGCCATCGCAGCTCGAACGCGTCGCGGGGCAGGGTCTTCATGCCGTCCGTGGGCACAATGCGCTTGTCGACGCCGGCGCGGATCGCTCCGTCGTCAACCTCCTCGAGGGGGGGCGGACGCGATGCGGTGAAGACCGCGAGAAAGACGACCGCGGCCGCGGCTGCGGCGACGAGCGCAGTCACGACCATCCGCGTCCGACGGGCTCGCTGAGCGCCCAGGTCCAAGACCGGTGCAGGGGCGCTGGATGCTGCCTCGGCTCGGGCGGACTCCATCGCCGCCGCAACGCGGAGCTCCAAGGCCAGGTCGGGGTCGTCGAGTGCCGAGGCCGCGAGCGCGAGCGCATCGTCCTCCTCCAACGAACCCGCGACGAGCCCGTGCGCGTCCGAGTCCGCCGCGCGCCCGAGACTCGGGTCGTCTCGAAACAGTTGCCGAAGATCGTCTGCGTCGGGCTCGGTCATGGTCGAAGTCCCTTCTTGTCGAGGCACGCTCGGAGTGCGGCCAGGCCTCGGTGAACCAGGTTGTCGGCGCGCTTCGCCTCGCAGCGCAGAGACTTCGCGACTTCTTGCAGCTTCATCCCTTGCAGGTAGAGGCCCAGCGCGGCCCGCCGGTCCGGCTTGGCTTCCGACAGACAGGCCCGAACCCCTCGTAGAATGCGCGCCCGGTGCTCGCCCTGCGCCGCGTCCCCGCCGGGCGCCGGGGCTTGGTCCGCATCCTCCGAGGGCTCCTCGATGCGGCGTTGACGCCGGCGAATCTCATCGATGACCGCGTGGTTGGCGACCTTCCACAGGTACCCGGGGCCGTAGTCGACCTCGAGTCCTTCCGCCCGGACCCGAGCCAGGAGCTTCGTCGAGGCGGTCTGCGCGATGTCGTCGGCCACCGGGAGAAGATCGCGCGGACAAACCTTGTAGACGCAGGCTGAAAGCACCCGATGGATCCGCTCGAAGTCGCGGTCCTGTTCGGGGGTGGGCAAGAGGCGGCGCATGGCGGCGTGCCAATCATACGGGTCCGCTCCCCAAGTTTGCGCGCCGGTCATCACCCACGGACGCAGGCGCTCGGGGGGCTGGTTTTCCTCACCTGGATCGACCTTTTCTCTGCGAACCGAAAAAAAGACAGGGGCGGCGAGGAGGTTCGACGCCCCGAGCGCCTGGAAGGAGGATGACTCGCGCTCCCTCGAAGCTCGCCGCCGTCGCGGCCGTATGCGTTGCACTTGCTGCGCCCTCGACCCACGCCGCACCCAGCCCCAAGAAGCCGCGTGCAGCCAAGCCCACTGCGAGGCCCAAGCCAAAGGCCAAGCCCAAAGCGGGTGTGGCCACCAAGGGGCTCAAGTTGAGGCTGGCCGGGGAACGTCCCACGCTCGACGAGGACTCGCTCCTCGGGCTCAATCTGAGCAAGGCGCCCATTCGGAAGGGAGCGCCAAGCGCGTTTCGTTCCGCCTCGGTGGAGGTGGCCGGAGGCGCCCGGGTCAAGATCGGGGACATCACCGGAGAGTCGAAGCACAAGGCTTTTCGCAAGAAGCTCGGCAAGCTCCCCAAGGGCGCGGTGTTTGGAGCGGTCAAGCAGAACGCGGAGGTCTACGAGTTTGACGACTCGTTCGTGATCATCACCAGCACCGGAGCGACGGTCGCAGATCCCAAGGCGGTCAAGAAAGCGCTCCCAACGTTTGGCAAGCTCGCCAAGGGTGGGTCGGTGCATGTCGACATGGACAAGCTCACCGGGGAGTCGAAGGCCGGACTGGCTCGCTTCAAGGCCGAAGTTGCGAAGTATCCTGCGGGGCATCCGCTCAAGAAGGCGTCCGCCAAAGGGGATCAAGCGCTGCTCGACGCCATGGCGAGCGGGGTGGGGTTCGTCGAGGTTGTTCACACGCTGCACGTTCCGAAGAAACCGCCCAAGGTCCAGGCCGGAAAGCTGGACATCCCCAAGGTGGTGGGCGGGCATGTGGACTACAGCAAGACCCGGACACTCGAGCGCAAGGCGATCGCCAAGCCCGGTAAACCGGTCGGGATCAGCGCTCCTGCGGCGGGGTCTGTGATCCCGCCGGCCGTCCCCATCTCCGCCGCTGCGCCCGTGACCACCGGGGGTCGCAGCGAGAGTGCGGAGTTCATCGCGGGTCGCACGTGGGGGGAAGGCTGGGTCTGGGAGGAACGATGGAATGTGCCCTCTGGGTTCTTGCGGATCACCCTGGGAGCCCACTACGCGGTGGGGCTTCGGGTCCCCATCGAGGTGAAGACCGAGATGACGCCGACGTGGGTATGCGACGAAGGACCCAGTCGCGAGGGGCGGACGGGGAGTTTTCGTCTGAAGGTGAGGGCGGAGGCGATCGATGGCGACGCGGCCTTCTATCGGCGGGCTGGGATGCCGGAGGAGCTCGTCGCCAACGGGGATGAACTCGCGATTCAGGCTGGCGTCGGCTACGGCGTCAAGCTTCGGCTGTTCTGGAAGACACTCGTCAACCGGCCCTATCGGGAGATCGATATCGATTGGGGGCGGGACTTCGACCCGCCGCAGGGAAGCGCGAGCGAGACCGTGACCGAGGTGTTTCTGCCGGCGTCCGTGACCCAGACGGGGTTCAACTACGGGCCGTTGTCGGGGTATGCACGGCTCGGATTTAGGGTCGATGTGCGGGGCAAGGTCCGGACGCGTGTCTCGGCGACCCAGGTGCAACAACCGTTGCTCGTCCTCACACGCCCAAGCGGATCGAGCCCGGTCGCTGGCGACGTCCGCTCGACGCCGCAGCGCCTTGTGCTCTCGGATACGGCGTGGCGGCAGTACGCGTTTCGACTCAACAACTCCACTCGTCCCGCTCCCGTGCCGAGCTACAGCCAGAGCTTCGGCACGACGATCGACCAGGTCGAGTACGACTCGAGATGGTCCGTGACTCCGGGGGTGAAGGTGCGCGCCTCGGCCAGCTATGCCGGCTACGGCATCAACGGCACGTGGACCTACTGGCTCGACGACCTCGAGCTCCCGATCGGCAGCCTCCGGCTCGGCCACCACCCCGGCACCCGAACCTCGTTGCGGAGTGCCCGTGGGCGCAAGCTGTTCAAGCGCGGTGGCTCCGGCTGGTGTCTTCAGAACAACCCCAACGTCTGAGGTCATTCAGCCAGCACGAAGAAGCCCGACCGGGACTGCACCGGTCGGGCTTCTTCGTCGCAGGCGCGACGACTACTTTCGCTGGACGCGGGCGGTGCAGTACCGGCCGGGGCTGCACTGCCCGTAGAACCGATGTCCGCTGAAACTCTGCGTCCGGTTGTCCCACAGCGGGCTGTGGTTCTCCGAGTTGTGCCCCGAGAGCTCGCACGTCAGCTTGAGACGCGGATAGACCAACGTGCGGTCGATGCGGCGCGCGATGTGTTTGATGGGCAGCATGAACTGCTGCGGTCGGTTCCGGACGGACTCGGCGCGCTCGTCCTTCGGCTTCACCGACAAGGTGTGCAGCAGGGTCTCCACGTCCTCGCCGTCGCTGTTGGTGACCACCCGATGCACCTGACACGTCATCGGGTCGGAGTTGCTCGCGTTGTGCAGGTAGACAGAGACCGAAGTCCTGGCGATCGCGGCAGTACTCGCGAGCATGCCGCAGGCAACCAGGGCCAGTCCGAGGAGTCGGGAGTGTTTCATCAACCAAGCAGGCGCTTGGCAGGGCCAAACTCCTCAGGTGAGGAGTCCGGAAATGTGCGGAGCGGGGGTGCTCAGTCGCGGCGCCGGAACGCGACGAGCCCCAGCAGGCCCAGAGCTGCCCAGCCAACCCCTGAGGTCGGGGATTCGACGGTGCAGCCGCCGCCGTCGTCTCCGCCGCCTGCGCCCGCACTGTCGGTTTCGACACCGCTGTCGTCTCCGCCGTCGCCGTCGCCATTGCCGCCGTCGCCATTGCTGTCTCCGCCGCCGGCTTCACCTTCGCCGCCGCCACCCTCGCCGCCACCGTCGGTACCGCTGGAGGTCGCGCCGCCACTGTCATCACCGCCTTCACCGCCGCCGCTGCCGGCCGGGGGGTCGCCGATGATCGTGAAGGTCACCGAATCAGACGTGGGGTTGTCGTCCTCGTCTTCGGCGTCGATCGTGATGGTGTACTCGCCGCTGGGGAGGCCGGCAATGGGGAAGTCGAGCTCGGATGGACCCGCATAGGCGCCATCATTTTCGACCGGCTCATCCAGACTGTCGCTCTCGATGGTGATCGTCGCATTGATGATGATCGGCGACTGGTTGTCCTCGAAAGACACCTTGAGGTTCACGTCGCCCTCGACGGTTGCGCCCTCGGCCGGTTCGAGAATCTCAACGGTGGGCGCGGTCGTGTCGGGAATGCCCGGCCCAAACAACGCGAGCAGCTCTTGGTAGCTGTTTTGGTTGTTGCTGCTGCAGAACTGCGTGTGCATCTGGTTGCAGTTGGCGTTGACGGGGCTGGTGGAGCCGTTGTCGTTGAGCCGGACGATGGTGAGACATTCGTCCTTGAAGATCTTGTTCTGTCCCTCGGTGGTCGGGTAGAGCAGGTCGCCCTGGTCATCGATGTGCTCCAGGCCCCAGGTGTGGGCGAGCTCTTGGAGAATGATCTCGGACATCCCGTCGGACGAGCCAGACGCCTCGAGGGTGAACGAGACCTCACCCCCACGGTTGTCGAAACAGTCGATGCTCGGTGCGACGCCCGCGAAACCGGGGTCCTCCACGCCAGCCCAGTCGCCGACCATCTCCATGTCGTAGTCGCCGCTGCCGGGCCGGGCATCGGTGACCGTAATTCCGAAGTCGTTGAGGCGCGTGCGGACGATCTGAATGATCGATGCTCGCTTGGCAGCGTCGCCGGTGTACTCGAGGACCTGGCCGAAGAAGAGGTTCGAGCAGTTGTTCTGCGGCCCCGAGTTGCAGGCGTTCATGTCCGCGCCGTCGAAGTTGATGAACAGAATCTTGTCGCCCAGCGCCATCGTGTGATCCGGGCCGTCCAGGGCACCCGGAGCCGGGAGCTGCTGCGGGAAGGCGCCAGGCTCGGGCTGCATCGGGAGCGCGCCCTCGGGAGTGTCGGTCGGGTCGGTGGCGAAGTCGCCGACCGCCGGTGTGGCGAGAAGCAGGAGGGTGGGCAATGACAGGATGGAACCGGCGAACAACATCACAAACCTCCGAGAATGCGACCGTTCGTCGCATGGCCGGAGCGTAAGACACCTGCGTGCATTGCGGGGAGACGAATCGCGGAAAAAATGGACGCCGATTCAATTGTACCCAGGCCTGCACGAAAAACGCCGACCCCCCCACGGGAGTCGGCGGGGAGTCGGCGGGGAGTCGGCGTTCGAAGTCGCCCGAGGGACGGGCTAGTGGAGCCAGCGACGGCCTTGCTCGTCGTCCTCGACGACGTTCGTCTCGGCGTCGTCCGAGCCGGGGCGATCGCGCTCCCGCAGCACGGCCGCGAGGATGAGTCCGAGACCGGCAGCCCACAGCAGCACCAAGAACGCGGTGAGGTAGGGGCTGGCACCCATTCCGAGCAGGAAGGGGTTGGCCGCGGCGCGGGTCATCGCGACGTGGTTGACCTCCATGCCGTAGATGGCGCCGGCAGCGATGAGCTGGAGGATCACCACCGAGGCTCCCATCATCAGGGAGCGATGACGGCCATGGCGGCGGCGGCTGGTCCACAGCAGGGTGGCGACGATGGTCTGACCGATCATCAGGCCGTGGGCGAGCGTGGCCCACATGACCTCGGACTGCTCGCTGGCGAGGCCGGTGCGCTCGAGCACGAGCTGGTAGGCGATGGCGAGGGCACCTGCGGTCAGCATGATGAACAGCTGGAACCGCAGGAAGCCGCGACGTGCTTCCGACACGCTGGCCACCGAAGCGGCTCGAGCGGGACGGACGAGGCTGGTGACGAGCAGCCAGCCGAGCACCGGCACGAGGAAGCCAATCGCGACAAACGTGATGAGGTTGACGTCGTCGTAGGTCTGAACGTGCACCCGCTCGCTGAGGTCGAGGACCGCCAAGGCACTGCATCCGACCGAGGCCAGCGCCAGCAGGGCGCCTTCGAACGGACGGAACAGCGGTGCCCAGGGTTGCTCGACGCGGCGGCGCCAGCTCATCAGACACATCAGACCGAACAGCGCCTGGATGACCAGCGCGTAGCCGGCGATCGTGGGACCGAGGTCCGAGCTTCCACCGGTGGCGGCATCGGCTGCGAACGGCATGCCCGAAAGGCCGAGTCCCGAGGCGATCGCCAAGGGAAGAGGGCCGAGCAGGAAGCCGGTGGCCGCCATGTCGCCCACGACCATCGTTGCGCCGACGAGGCCTGGACCGAGCAGGCCCAGCGCTAGAAGGCCGCCGACGACCATTGCGTTGACCCGCTGACCGAGCGCGTCGCCCAGTCCGATTGCGGTGAGGTGCGTGGCAGCGCCCAGCGTCAGCAGTGCGCCGACGGGCACCAGCAGCGCGCCGGGTCCGACGGTGAGCAGCAGCATCGGGAGCGCCAGCGCCAGCAAGCCCGTGCCTGCGATGAGGGCGAACACGTTGGGCCCGATGGTCATCGCGAGGGCGAGGTCACCCGCGCTCATGCCGGTCATACGAAGGACGGGCAGGGTGCCCGCTTCGCGCTCCCGTGCGGTGGTTGTCGCGGTGACCACGGGGCCGACCACAACGAACATGACGCCGGAGAGCAGAAACAGCACCGTGCCGATGATCTGCCACTGCTGCGACCCGGACAGGGGCGAGCGGTAGCGAACGGTGGACTTGGTGATGGGCTCGGAGGCCCACGCGGGATCCGTCCATGCGCCGTGCCAGACGTCGTGCCCGGGCTGGAAGACCAGCTCGCGAAGCTCGTCGGCGTGCACGACCGCCGCGGTGGCGAGGGTGTCGTCGACGGTGCGCAGGCCCGACGCTGCCGCGGCATGATGCACGCTGCTGCTCATCAGGTCGGCGTCTTGCTCGGCGTCGAACAGGTCCCAGCCTTGGAGGGCGGAGGCTGGCGGCCGAACGGCGAGCCACGCTGCGAGCTCGAGACCTTCGGTGAAGCTCTCGGCGTCGCCGCCCTCGGGAAGGACCGATGCGGTGAGCTCGGATCGGCTGACTCGCTCCGAGTCGCGCTCCTGCTCGGGCACATCGCGCGCGAGCAGCCGCTCCAGGGTGTCGCTGAGTTCGGTGAGCGTCACGCGCTCGAGCTCGAGCTGCTTGCGAAGCGCAGTGCGCATGTCGGGGGCGGCGCCGCCTTGGCGCCACTTGTCGGACGCGGTGGAGCAGCCGAGCCAGCCGCCATCGTCGAAGTCGGCCGTTTCGCATTCCTCGATCACCTGCAGGGGCCAAAGCAACCGAGCGCGACGAGCCTCGACCGAAGCGACTTGCGCCGGACGGAGGTCGACGACCGATTGAAGCAGAGCCACCTCGAGCGCGACGGTGTCTCCCTGGAGCACGCCGGTCCGCTTGGAGGACTTGGCATCCTCCACGAGAGCCGTGGCTTCCTCGAGACGATCTTGGGCGAGGTCGACCCGGTCGACGAGCTCGCTCAACACGGCGCGACGCATCATCTGGGTATGGGCGAACTCGCGATCGACCTTGGTCTGAGCCCGGTCGTCGTAGCTGCACGCCGGCTGGTCGATGTCCCCGCACACTGCGAAGGGCGCCTCGAGACCCAGGTCGACGCGCAGCTGGTGCGCCTCGGAGCTATCGATACGCCCCAGCGCCGAAACGCCAAGCCACGTGAGGCCAAACAGGACCGAGACCGCCACAAGCGCGCTGGTGAGGCGTGCGCGGAGGTCTCGACGAAGGAAAGGACGCAGTCGTTGCGTCAGCTGCAGTGGAAGGCGCATCACGCACTCCTTGTGGCGGTGGGAGAGGAAGCGGAGCCGGAGATCCGGTCCACGGAAACAGGCACAGACACCTCGAGGACGGACGATCCGTCTACGGGGCGTACGACACCAGGCTCTTTGTATTGTTCCATAAAAGTAGGCCTGGTGCTGGACGAATGGTCGCCCGAGTTGGTCCGCCTCACAGCGAACCCGACGAGCCCCAACAAACCTGGGGCGCCGCGAGCGTGACAACGGCCGAGCTCGCGTGAAGATTTCCCCCAGGGAAAAAAACTCGCCGGCTCTGGGACCAACGCCGATCCACACCGCGGCATATCGCGCCGTCGCTGTCGCAGATAGACTCCTGCGCCATGGAAGCGCTGACCCAGCTCGAGAGCCTCGACCTCGACTCCACGCGCGCAGCGGCGGTGAAGCGTTGGCTGACCGAAGACCGCTTCGAAGCCGACCGCGTTGCCCTCGAAGGCCTCGTGGGTGCGGCTGCCGGCGGCGATGCCGACGCTCGGGCCCGCCTGCTCGATGCGTTTGACGGCCCGCTACCGATCGGTACCGGCGGTCGCCGCGGTGAAGTTGGACCGGGAACGAACCGCATGAACACGGCCGTGATGCGAGAGACGGCCGAGGGGCTCGCCAACGCGATGCGGCGCGAGGGCGTGCCGATGGAGGCCGCTGTCGTGTTCGACACTCGGCGTGACTCCCGGGTCTTCGCGCGCGCGGTCTCCGATCAGCTCGCGGCCTGCGGTGTGAACGTGCTGCTGGTGAACGAACCCCGGCCCACGCCGCTTCTGTCGCACATCGTGCGGGCACGTGGGTGCGGGGCGGGCGTGGTGATCTCGGCGAGCCACAACCCGCCGGGGGACAACGGCATCAAGATCTACGGTCCCGACGGTGCGCAGGTTCTGGGCAAGCGAGACAAGGCGCTGATGACGGCGATCACCGATGCGATGGCCGCGCCGCTGACGCCCATCGATGTGCCCGTTGGCCGGGTCACGGTTCTCGACGCAGACGCGGTGGCCGAGGTCGACGGGCCCTACCTCGAGTACGTCCGCGCTCAGGCAACCTGCGGAGATCTGTCGGACGCCGCGCTTCGGGTTGTGTACTCGCCGCTGCATGGGGTCGGGGAATCGTCGGTCATCCCGGTGCTGAGTTCGATCGGGGTCGATGTTCACACCGTCGTGGCCCAGCAGCCCGACGGCGGCGAGTTCGGCACCGTGGCGTCGGCGAACCCGGAGTCGCCCCCGGCCTTGGATCTGGGCAAAGCGCTGGCGGATGAGGTCGACGCCGATCTCGTGATTGCCAACGACCCCGACGCCGACCGAGTCGGCGCGCTCGCGAAAGACGGCGGCGCATGGACATTCATCGATGGCAACCGCTTGGCGGTGATCATGCTCGACCACGTGTTGCGCCACGTGACCCCCACGCCGCAGAGTTGGGTCCTCACGACGCTGTGCACGTCCCCTCTGATCGGCGCGCTTGCCCGTGAGCGCGGAGTCGAGGCCGTCGACGACCTCCTCGTCGGGTTCAAGCACCACGCCGGCATGATGGAGGAGCAGCCAACCCGGCATCTGGAGTTCGCGACCGAGGAAGCCCACGGGTACCTGCGCGGAGACGATGTGCACGACAAGGACGGCGCCGTGGCTTCCGTGATGCTGGCCGAGGCAGAGGCGGTGGCGAAGCGGCAAGGGCAGACCGTCTTTGATCAGCTGCGCGAGGTGTGGTCGAGGCTCGGCTATCACAAAGAGACGACCGCCAATATCTATGCATTGGGGGCGGTGGGTCGCGAGGCCATCGCCAACCTCGTGGCCACGTGGCGCAAGGACCCTCCGTCCCAGTTTGGCGGCCTCGCGGTGACCGCGGTCGAAGATCGAACCCAGCCGCGTGGAACCGGAAGCGTGACCCGCGATCTGCTCGGCAACGTGTTGGTGTTCGAACTCCAAGCCGAAGGCGCAGCGGCGTGTCGGCTCGTCGTCCGGCCCAGCGGTACCGAGCCGAAGGCCAAACTCTATGCGCTCGCCCGTAGCACCCAACCCACGCCGAGTGCCCAGCTAGAGGCGGTTCAGGCCGAGATCGACGGCATCGTTCGTGCGGTCCTCGAAGACGCGCAGGGCCGGGCTGAGGCGATCATGAAGCCGATTCTCGAAGGCAACGCTGCGGGGTGAGCCGGCGCGCATGGCTGGGGCTGCTGGCCACCGCGATCCTTGTGGGCGTGGCCCTGTGGACGCTCCGCCCGCGCCTTCGCGGGGAGCCGGGCGGCTTTTCGCTGCGGGGCGATGAGGCCGCGGGCGGGAGCATGGGTTCCAGGGGCGGCGGCGGGGTCCGCTCCGCAGAGGTCGACCTCGACGCTTCGTACGTTGTGCGGGGGGAGGTTGTGGACGCGGAGGGCGTACCACTGACCGAGGGCGCGTTGCTGCTGCGGTGTCTGCAGGGGGACGCGGTACGGGTGTTGGGAACCGTCAAAGTCGGTGAGAATGGCGTGTTCGAAGGTCCTGGCTGCCGGGGACAGGTCTGCGCAACGCTTCAGCATGCGTCACAGACTCCGGCCGAGCCCTGGATTCTGCGTCCGGGCAGCGCAACCATCCTGCGTACCGAGGGCCTGGAGCGGCTGTGGGGGGAGGTCGTGACGCCCAGCGGGGACCCGGTCGAGGCGGCGCGGATCGTGTTCTTGCCGGCGGGTCCGGCCAGTGACCGCGATCCGTTGGCCCTGCTGCCACTGGCGACTCGCAGCACCACGAGCGACGCCGATGGACGGTTCAGCGTGGCCTGGATTCAGCGGCCTCCGTGCGGACCCTGCGAGGAGGCTGTCGGCGGCTGCCCCGAGCTTCCACAGTTTGTCGACGGACTGGAGGCGCTCGCCACCGCGTCCGGGTTCGCGTCCGGACGCACCGGGTTCGACCGCGAGAGCGTCGCCGACCCGGACTCGCCGCTTCGGATCACCCTCCAGCGGGCGGAGGATCTCCTCACGGGCCAGCTCCTGGACGCCAACGGAAATGCGTACGCCCGAGCGTATGTGCTGGCGCGCTCGGTCGACCGCCCTCGTGAGCAGCGGCGGGCGGAGGTCGACGCCGAGGGCAACTTCGAGATGGACGGTCTGGGCCCCGGTCCCCATGCGGTCCGAGCGCTTCAAGACGGGGTCGAGCTGGCGACGGCCGAGGCCGATGCAGGCGCAGACGTGGAGCTTTTGGGCTCAGTCGACGCGTTGGGCCCGGATCTCGAGGTCTCGGTCCTGCTGGAGAACGGGCGGTCCGCGGTCGGCGCGACTGTGGATGGTGGCCCGTTCCATGGGGAAAAAACCGACATGAAGGGCAGGGTGCGTGCGACGGCCGTGCTGCCGGGTCCGATGGGGCTGCGGGTTCGATGGGGCGTGCGCACTCAGCGAGCGAGTGTCGAGATTCCAACGGCGCAGGACGTGGGGACTGCACACCCGCATCGCGTTGAGATCCGTCTAGGAGAAGAGCCGGCGCACCCTGGGCCGCGGCCCGGGCTATGATGCGGCTCGCGTGCCGAGCAGTTCACCCCACGCTGCCGACGAGACCGTGTCGGACCGATTGGGTCGCGTCGATCTCCCCGAAGGCTACCCGGAGGTCTTCGGCAAGTACGTGCTCGTACGGCCGATGGCGCGCGGCGGAATGGGCGAGCTCTTCATCGCCGCATCCGGTGAGACCGGCGGATTCGAGAAGCTCTGCGTCGTCAAGAAGGTGCTGCACAGCCTGGAGGACGGTGCGGTCCACCGGCGCTTCCTCGATGAGGCCAAAGTCGTGGTGCGTCTCAACCACGCCAACCTCGTGCAGGTCTTCGACGCCGGCAAGGTCGACGAGGAGTACTACCTCGCGATGGAGCTGGTGGAGGGCAAGGACCTCCGTGCGGTTTGGAACCGCTGCGCGCAGTTGCACCGACGGATCCCCGTCGACATCGCGATCTTCGTGGTTCGCGAAGTCCTTCGCGGTCTGCACTACGTGCACGACGCGATGGGGCTGGACCTCGTCCACCGCGACATCTCTCCGCCCAACGTCCTGGTGGGCTACCGCGGTGACGTCAAGCTCACCGACTTCGGTCTCGCCAAGAGTTCGATCAAGCGGGAGATGACCAGCCCCGGCGTCGTGTTCGGTCGCTACAGCTATCTCTCGCCCGAGCAGGCCAAGGGCCTTCCCGCGGACCGACGAACCGATATCTACGCGTGCGCGATCGTCCTGTGGGAGCTCCTCACCGGCCGGCAACTGTTTCCCTCCGGGGGTCGTTCGCACACCGAGGCTCTGGACGCGGTTCGCAACCCCAAGGCGGAGGCGCCGTCCTCTTTGGTCCCTGGCATTCCCGATGGGCTCGATGAGATCGTCCTTCGCGGACTGACTCGCGATCGCGAGGACCGCTATCAAGCCGCGGGTGATTTCCGCGCCGCGCTCTCGGACATTCTTGCGAAGAACTTCCCGGCTGCCGATGCGGATCGCGTCGCCGAGTTCATGCGCGACATCTTCGCTCGCGAAGCGAAGATGGAGCAGCGCGATTATCTCGACCTCTCCTCTCACGACTTCTCCGACCTTCGGGCGCAGGGTGATGAGAGTGAGCTGATCAGCATCAGCGACGTGGTGGCGAGCCTTCATCAGAAGCCGCGCTCCACCATGGAACTCGGCGACTCGGACATCGTCGAGCTCGAAGGGCGCGGGGGCAGTCGGTGGGACGAAAAACCCGACGCCGCGTCCTTGGCCGAAGCCGCCGGCACGTGGGTTGGGCGGGTCATCGCCCAGCGCTATCGCGTCGAGTCGCTGATCGGTGTGGGCGGCATGGGGGCTGTCTTTCGGGTCAAGCACCTCGTGCTGGGGAAGACCTTCGCGCTCAAGGTCCTGCACAGCCACTACACCCGCGATGCCGATGTCATTACCCGCTTCATGCGGGAGGCTCGCGCGGCATCACAGACCGGCCATCCGCACATCATCGATGTGCTTGATGTCGGCACCAACGACGAGGGGGATGTCTACTTCGTCATGGAACTGCTCGAGGGGCAGAACCTCGGTGAAGCGATCAAGCGTGAGGGGCCGCTGGCCGTCCGCCGGGCGGTGCACATCGCTCGGCAGGTGTGTCAGGCCCTCTCGGCTGCACACGCCGCGGGCATCATCCACCGCGACCTCAAGTCGGAGAACATCATCCTCACCCCGCGGGGCAAGGACCCCGACTTCGTGAAGGTGCTCGACTTCGGCATCTGCAAGCAGATGGACGGCGAGTCGGAGACCACATCGCCGGGGCTGATCATGGGCTCGCCGGACTACATGGCGCCCGAGCAGGGGGCAGGACTGGACGCGACCATCGCCAGCGACATCTACGCGCTGGGCTGCATCCTGTTCGAGATGCTGACCGGGCGGATGCCGTTTCAGGGGCGCAACGCGGTCGACGTGCTCATGCAAAAAGGCGCACGAGAGGCCGACACGGTCACCGTGTATCGACCGGAGGTGCCGACCCCGGTCGCCTCGGCGATCGGACGCTGCCTCAAGCGTCAACCCGGTGACCGGCCGCCTTCGATGCGCTCGCTCGAGTACGAACTGACGCGCGCCATCGACGGTCGTGCGTCGGCCGTGGCGAACGTGCTGGGCATGGAGGCCGCCGACGAGCGGCCCGATGATGCGGGGGCCAGCTTGAGCATGAACCGAGCCGCGATCGCCACGATGGGTGATGGGGTCTACGGCCGTGACTACGAGCAGCAGGACTTCACTCAGATCGCCCCGCCGCCCCGCAACCCAGCGTTGCTGACGGACTCACAACCGGCGGTTCCAGCCGCAGGGGCCCCCAAGAAACGAGCGCGCTCCAGCAGCTCGGATGCGGTGGATGTGGCCCCGGCAAAACCACGCTCGGCGGTTCGTGGGGTGTTGCTCGTCGCCCTGGGCGGTGCGCTCGCCGTCGGGGTGCTCGCCATGGTCATGCCCGGAGGCTTGGGTCGCCTCTTCGGAGACGGAGCTGAGGAACGCACCCCGAAGGAGCGCGAGGGCAAGACACCCACAGCGCCGAAGGAGAACGACAAGGTCGGGGTTCCGCCTACGACGGCGTCGCCCGATCTGCCGGCCCCCGCCGGCGCCAAGTCGGATGTCGGGGCTGCTGCCGCTGAGGCGGACGCGGTCGAAGTGCCTCCCGAAGAGCCCGTCGCGGACCCGGTCGCAGATCCGGCCGCACCCACGAAGGCCGCGGCGGACGAGGAGGACGAGGACCCGCAAGCCATCGTGGCCCTCGCCGAAGCGGCGCTCGAGGCGAAGCGGTGGACCACGCCCTCGAAAGACAGCCTCGCCTCGCATCTGTCGAGACTTCAACTGCTGGCGCCCGGCGATGAATCACTCGCGCGGCTCCGCAAGGAAGCCGCGGAGACGCTGCTCCCCGAGGGGGACAAGGCGCTCAAGAAGAAGCGTTGGGCAGATGCTGTGGTCGCGTACCGCAACCTCCGCTCGATCTGGCCGGACCACGCCGAGGCGCGTGAGGGCTTGGTGCAGGCGCTCTCCGGACAGGCACGGGTGCTCCGGAAGCTCGACGACCACGAGGGAGGGCTGGCCTCCGCCGACGAGTGGCTCAACGTGCAGCCCAACGAATTCGATGCGCTGATGCTTCGCGGCGACATGCTCTACGCGTTGTCGCGGTGGGCCGAAGCCAAGGAGACCTACCGACTCGCACGCAAAGAGAAGCCGCGCTCGAAGGTCGCCAAGGAGAAGTTCTTCAAGGCATCCCGGCGCGCGCGGAAAGCCAAGTAGCTGCGGCCACAAAACAAAGACCCGGCCTGCAATCGCGGACCGGGCCTTCGTGTTTCGTCCCCTCGCGCTAGCCGCCTCGGAAGAACAGGAGGCTGACCAACAGGAAACACGGCATGAGGACGAGGCCCGACCACTTCATGTAGCCGAAGAAGCTGGGCATCTCGATCTTCTGCTCCTCGGCGATCGCCTTGACCATGAAGTTGGGCCCGTTGCCGATGTATGTGTTGGCGCCCATGAAGACGGCACCGACTGAGATGGCCTGCAGGACGATGACCGGGATGCGAATGACATCGCTGACCAGCTCGCCTCCGAGCTGGCCGTGTTCGACCATGCCTTTGGCGGTCTCGAAGAACACGACGTAGGTCGGGGCGTTGTCGAGGACGCTCGACAGCAGGCCGGTGATCCAGAAGAACTTGGCCGGGGTGTCCACGCCGAGCTCTCCGCCGCGCGCCGAGAGCAGCATCTGCGCCGGGATCATCGTGAGGAAGATGCCGATGAACAGCGCTGCGACCTCGAGAATTGGGAACCAGGAGAACCGGTTCTTCTCTCGAATGTCCGCCTTCGTCATGAACTTGGACGCGACCGCACAGCCGATCATGGCGGCTTCGCGGAGGAACAACCCGTACTCGGGCTTGATCAGCGCGACGCACAGGACGATGCCCAGCAGCCAGATCACGTTGGAGGTGCCCTCGATGCTCAGCGGCTCCACGGTGTTGGCATCGAACGCCTTGACCTTGTCGCTCTCCCGTTTCCAAAAGTGACGGTCCAGCAGATAGAACGAGGTCAGCAGGATCACGCAGACGACCAGCATTTCCCGCCACAGATTGAGCGTCCACAAGAAGGGAACGCCCCGTAGGTAGCCGAGGAACAGCGGCGGATCGCCGATCGGGAGCAGCGAGCCGCCGATGTTGGAGACCAAGAAAATGAAGAAGATGACGATGTGGACTTTGTAGCGGCGCTCGTGGTTGGTGCGCAGCAGCGGCCGGATCAGCAGCATCGACGCACCCGTCGTTCCGATGATCGAAGCGATCGAGGTCCCGAACAGGAGAAACTTGAAGTTGGTCCCCGGTGTGGCCCGAAGGTCGCCTTTGAGGAGGATACCGCCCGAGACGTAGAACAGGGTCCCGAGCAGGACGATGAAGCTGACGTACTCCTCGATGACGTGCCACAACGCTGTGTAGTTGTGGCTGATGAACGTCACCCAGATCAGGGGGTAGGCGGCGAGGACCGCTCCGACCTTGAGCTTGTTCTCGTTCTTGTGCCACCAGTGCTCGAGCCGAGTCAGCGGCAACACCGCGATCGACAACAGCATGATCACGAAGAAGGAGAGCATCCAGATCGGCGGCAGCTCTCCGCCCCCTCCGCCCGATGCGAGTGCCGTGGCGGGGGCGAGCCCCGCGGTCAGAGCGAGCGCTGGGGCCAGAAGCCGACGAGTGAAGTGCGGTCGATGGGCAAGCGACGAGCGGCTGAGCATGGGGTCCTCCGAGACCATCTGGGGCCTACACGAGCGTAGACACGCCGATGGTAGTCCTTCGTGTAGCTCTGCCGCCACCCCAGGGGGCGTCCCTTTTTTGGTGCATACTGCCGCGTGTCCGCGTCTTCGACGGAAGCTTCGGCCCTTGAGCATCTCGAGTGGAGTAGCCTTGCGCAGAGGGTCTTCGGTGCCCTTGCATCGGTCGCTGCCACCCATCGCCTGGCCAAGCAGGACGATGACCAGTCGGAGGTCGATGACGCTGTCTTGCCGCGTCAGCGAGACGTCGCTGCCGTCCAGCGGTCGTACGACGACCTGAGGGGGCTCGAAGTGACGCTCGAAGCGGCCCGCGAGTGTGCCGACGTGCCGCACCGCATCGGACCGTTGTTGGCCGTCGTGCTCGATGTGGTTCCGCTTCTGGAACGGGCCCAGCGAGCCTCGCCCTTGGATGTCGAGGAGCTGTGCATGGTTGCAGACCTGGTCGTGGCAGCAGATGACATCTCCGCTGTGTTTCGAGCTGCGACCTCGCGCTTGGACGACATGATCGAAGCGCAGGAAGGCGATCGTGCCAAGGTTGCGGCGCTGCAGGCCCGTTTGGGTCCGCTGGCCCCCCCGGGAACCCTGCGGCCCGAGCTCGACCGGTCGCTGGAGCGCGGGTCGGAGCCCCGCCTCTCCGACGCGGCGAGTCCCCAGCTCGGCGGTCTGCGTCGCAAGGTCCACGGTACGAGACAGGGGTTGACCACGGCCGCGGATCGCCTGGTCCGAAAGCCGGAGATCGCTCGGGCGCTGGCGGACAACTACTGGACCGACCGCGAAGGACGGGTGGTGCTGCCGGTGCGGACCGACGCGTTCTCCCGGGCTGGTAGCCACGGCACCGTCTCGGGGATCATTCACGGCTCGTCGAAGACCGGGGCCACGCTGTTCGTCGAGCCGCAGGCGCTGGTCGAGGCCGGGAACGCCTGGCGCGAGGCCACGGTCGCGGTGCGGGCGGAAGAGCGACGCATCCTCGCCGAGCTCTCGCGTCAGGTCGGGCTGGCCGCGGAGGCGTTGACCACCAGTCTCGAGCAACTGGTCTGGCTCGACCAACTCCACGCGCGGCTGGAGGTCTCCCGCCTGCTCGGCGGAGTCGAGCCCGAGGTCTTCGAGCCCCAAGACGGACGCCGCCTCGAGGTCGAGGCGGCGAGACACCCGGTGATGAGCCTGGCGGAGCTCGACGTGGTGCCCAACGACCTGCACGTGGACCACGGGGGCGCGCTGATCATCTCCGGACCCAACGCTGGCGGAAAGACCGTCGCGCTCAAGACGCTCGGGTTGTGTGTACTGATGGCCCAGGCCGGGCTCCGCATTCCGACATCGTCCCCAGCGTCGATTCCGTTGTTTCGGCACGTGGTCACCGACGTTGGAGACGACCAGTCGATCGTGGGCGGCCTCTCTACGTTTTCGGCCCACATGGGGCACGTCCGCGATGCGTTGGACCGAGCTGCCGCGGACGGCCCCGGCACCCTCGTGCTGCTCGACGAGGTGGCGGTCGGGACGGATCCGGAGCAGGGCGCCGCGCTGGCAGAGGCGCTGCTCCGCGAGTTGGTGGAACGGCGGGCGACGCTGGTGATCACCACCCACTACGAGCGGCTCAAACTTCTCGCCTCCGAGGACTCCACTCGTTTTTCGAACGCCGCGGTTGGCTTCGACTTCGAAGCGATGCGTCCGACGTTCACCGTCCGTATGGGCGCGCCGGGTGCCAGTTCGGCGCTCACGGTCGCCCGGCGGCTGGGCCTGCCCGATGTCGTGTTGGACCGCGCCCGGGCGATGCTCGACGACAGCCGGCTTCAGGTTGATGCGTTGCTTCGCGACGTTGAAGCGCATCGGGAGCGGCTCGCATCCGAGATCCGGGACGTGCAGCGCGAGCGACGAACGCTCGAGGTCCAGCGTGCCACCCTCGAGCAACGCGAGCGTCGGGAAGAGGACACGGCCTCCACGAAGCGCGCCAAGGCCCATGCCGCCGCGACGGCCGAGCTTCGAGACCTCGAAAACGAGATCAAACGGCGACGGAAGGCGCTGCGGAAGTCGGAGACGAGTCGCGATAGCGGCGGTGTGTCCGATGGAGAGACCCGGGAATTTGCCCGCGAAGCCAAAGACGCGGTGCGGCGTGGCAAGGTTCCGGAAGCCGCGCCGAAGGCCGAACCGGTCGCATCGATCGCGGTGGGCGACCGGGTCTTTGTGGCTGCGTTGGGGATGGAGGGCCAGGTCCTCGACGTCAAAGGGGACAAGGTTCGCGTGCAGTTGCCGCTGGCCAAGGTCACCGTTCGCCGCGACGAACTCGGTCGCGGCACCAAGAAGGCCAAGAGCAAGCCGAAGCCCGCCAAGGTCTCGCTGCCACGGAGCAGTGGCGTGGCCAAGTACTTTGGGACCGATGCGGTGCGGGTCGAAGCGAGACACGACAACGTGATCGACGTTCGTGGCAACCGGGCCGATGAGGCGGTGGTCATGCTCGAAGTGTTCTGCGACCGCGCCATCGCCGAGGATGTCGAGGTCGTGATCGTGCGGCATGGGTATGGCACCGGCGCCTTGCGAAAGGCGGTGCGCGAGCACCTGGCCTACTTGCCCCATATCAAGCAGCACCGCAGTGGCCTCCGCGACGAAGGGGGCGACGCCGTGACCGTGGTATGGATCAATCCGTGAGTCGTCGTCGCTCCGCCGTCGTTGCGTTGGGGTGGGTCGGGCTGGTCGGGTCCCCGGCTCTGGCCAACCCGAACGAAGGCGCGACCCGGTCGATCTCGCGTGACGCAGAACGGCCCTACACGGCTGTCGCGGGGGAAGGGGATGGCTCCTCTACGGTCGTCAACCCGGCCAACCTCGGCTACCTGCGCGCGGTCAACGGCGTGCTGGATGTCGGCTGGACGGTCCAGAACGCACGACGACGCGGGAGCGGGGTTGGAGCGTTTGTGGGGATCCCGTTGCCCTCGGCACGTCGAGCGCGGCGGCTCAGTCTTGGTGGCCCTCTATTCTCGCTGGGCCTGGGGTACCAGTACCTCTCGCCGCTGCAGCGCGATAGCCAGGTCAGCGAGACCGAGTTCCCGAGTCAGTCCGACAACCCGTACAGCAAAGTGACCGTCGCGGCCTCGTTGCCGATGATGCGGTGGGCGCCCGGCTTGTCGATCGGCCTGGGCTACTCGCGGCTCGTTTCGGGGGGCAACTTCCACGCGAACGCGAACTTCCTCGATCTTGGAATCTCGTATCACGCGTCTCGGTTCGTGGCGCTTGGGCTGGTCGCGCACACGGTCAACGTTCCGCGCACGGGTCCAGAAACGGCCTTCGAGGTCAATGTTCTCGAAGAGGTCGATGGGGTGGAGGAGCCCCGGCTCACCGTGTCGAGCAATCGCTACGCGCAGCCGTTGGTGCTCGAGCCCGAGGTCGCGGTTCGGCCCCTGGGCACCCCGCAGGTCGAGTTGGCGGGGGCGGTTCGCTGGTCTCCGGTCTTGCCCGACGATGGCCCCGCCCGCTTCAAGACCTTCGCCGCGGAGCCGCGAATCCGTGCGTCCGTACAGTTCGGCCCGGTCAAAGTCTTCGCGCAGGCCGACGTCATGC
>CAJXVA010000132.1 GCA_913061055.1 uncultured Pseudomonadota bacterium | reverse complement strand
CGCTCGTCGGCAGCGTCAGATGTGTATAAGAGACAGTGTTGGGGCAGCGCGGCGAGGCGGTGTGGGAGCGTCTGCTGGCCGCAGGCGAAATGCTCGAGGTCGGGCGCGAGTCCGACAAACCATGGGGCGACGACCCCCACATCGAACCCAAGCACGCTCGGTTGTTCGTCATCCCCGGCGGAGGACTTCGCGTCGAGCCGATGGGGCGGTCCGGCGTCTATCGCCAGGTCGATGAGCGGCTCGCGGTGCGGGACGGCGACGAGTTTCGCGTCGGCGAATCGCTCCTTCGCTACAGCGCGCAAGGCAGCGGCTGGGGGGCGGTGACCTGCTACCCGATGTCGGGGACCACGTGCAGCACGGTCCCGATCGGGGGCTCTGGGCTGATCGTCGGACGAGAGAACGCGGACATCGAGCTCCCCGAGGACACCTTCGTCTCGGGCGCGCATTGTCGGTTCTCGTGCCGTGACGAGGGCCTGTTCATCGAAGACATGGGGAGCGCCAACGGGACGTACTCGAGGCTGCGGCCTTCAGAGGCGGTCCCCTACGGCTCGCTGCTGCTGCTCGGTCAGACGCAGTTCAAGGTCCGCCGGATCACCGGGTAGCCCGGGCAGTCGGCTGGACCGACCGCCGGGTTCTCACCAAGGCGGCGCTGCGAGAAGCAGCAACAGCCCGACGCCAACGCCGACGGCCAGACTCGATTTGTCGGTCACCGCGAACACCACGGGGTCGTGGTCGAGCTCGCGCCGCTTGGCCAGGAACCATAGCCGGCTGATCCAATACAGCAGCAGCGGGCAGGTGAGCCACAGCAGCCACTTGTTGACGTAGAAGCCGGGCAGGCCGTTGTTGATGTAGAGCGCGAACACCAGGACCGCGAGGTACCCCGACGTGGGCCCCACGCTGATGATCAGCTCGAGGTCTTCGACTCGGTAGCCGCGTCCCTTCGCCTCCGTCTTGCCCTCGGCTGCGACGCGATCGAGCTCCACGTAGCGCTTGGCGAAGGCCAGTGACGTGAAGAAGAAGATCGAAAACGCGAGCAGCCACTCGGAGACGCGAAGATCGGTGGCCACTCCGCCGGCGAAGATCCGCAGCGTGTAGAGGCTCGCCAGGATCATCACGTCGATCAGCATCTTGCTCTTGAGGATGGCCGAGTAGGCGCTGTTCACCGCGAGGTAGAGCAGCAGCACACCCAGGTATCCGGAGGGCAGGAACAGCACCGACAGCGTGATCGCCACGGTGATGAGCGTCGCGACCAAGGGCGGCCCGTACAGCAACGGAAGGTTGCCCGATGCGAATGGACGGAACTTCTTCTTCGGGTGGACGCGGTCGGCCTCGACATCGAGCATGTCGTTGAAGAGGTAGACCGAGGACGCTGTCAGAGAGAACGCGGCGAACGCCACGAGCGCCGCGAACACCTTGTTCGAGTCGTCGTAGGCGTGACCGAGCATCAACGGCACCCACAGCAGCACGTTCTTGACGTACTGGTGAGGACGCATCGCTTTGAACGCGGCCTTGAGGAGGCTTGGCTTCTCGCCAAACACCTTCGTGGCGCCGGTGACCCGTTGCTTCAGCGCCGCGCTTGGAGCCACGACGAACACCTCGTCGGCCTTGTCCCAAATGGGCAGGTCGGCTTGCGCATCGCCCACGTAGCCCCAGGTCTTGTGGCCGCCGTCCGCACAGTACCGCTCGATGGCGGTGAGCTTGTTGGCGCCCTTGAGGTTGTTCTGGGCGTCGCTTGCCAGGACGTCATCGAAGAGGTCCAAATGTTCGGCGACGGCCTCAGCCCACGCGCGGGCACTGGCGGTCGCGAGAATGACGGTGTCACCCTCGGCTTTGCGGGCCCGCACGAAGTCCAGGACATCCTCGCGGTAGGGGAGCGCCTCGGGGTCGATGCTCACGCGCTTGGACAGTTCGTCCTTGAGCGTGGCTCGGCCTCGTAGCAACCAACCCACGGCCAGCAGCGCGACCCAAGGCTGTGCCTTGACGACCTTGAAGAAGGCCTCCCATAGGACATCGGTCGCCACCAAGGTGCCGTCCATGTCTACGAACAATGCGCGCTCCGCCTTGGAGGTCATCGGAGCGCCGGACGGTAGCACGCAGTGGGCTCGACACCCGCCTTTGTGGCGAGCATGGTCTGGGTGTGTCGAGCCCGGAAGTTGTCGGAATCGTGGTGGATGGGTACGAGCAGCACGGCGGTCCGGACGGATTCCTGCAGGTCGAGCGGTACGCGCTGCGCAATCGTCGCGGCGACGGCTCCACATCGGAGCAGTATCTCTGCGACTTTCTGGGTCGGTCCAAGGGTCCCGACGCCGTGGTCGTTGCGCTGTATCACCGGGAGCCGGATGGCGGTGTGGTGGTGTTGCTCCGTGATGGGCTCCGGCCGGCGCTTTGGTTGGGCCGTCCTCCTGAGGCGCTCGCCATTCCCGAGACACGCCGGCTCATGCTGACCGAGGTCGTCGCTGGCATCGTGGAGCGGGACGACGTGGGGGAGGCCGGGGTTCGGGCGCGAGCGGCCGCCGAGGCCCATGAGGAAGCGGGCTTTCGCATCGATCCTGCGAGGGTTCAGTTCCTCGGTGCCGGCACGTTCCCCAGCCCGGGGTCCATGCCCGAGAAGTTCTGGCTCACGGCCGCGGAGGTCGAAGACCCGGACGCCGCCGAGGTTGCACCCACCGACGGATCGCCGATGGAGGAAGGCGCGCGATGCCGGTGGATGCCGCTCGACGACGCGATCGCTGCTTGTGTTCGCGGCGAGATCGAGGACTGCAAGAGCGAGCTGGCGCTGCGGCGTCTTCGGGATGCGCTTGGGGCTCAACCGCCCGGCAGCGTGATCGGATAACCCGAGAGCCCGATCTCAACCCGGTAGACGTTGCCGGCCTGGCCCGTGACGAACAGGGCTTGGTCGTTGGAGTCGCCGAAGCCATACCCAAACTGCGCGTTGGCGCAGCCGTTGCCGAGCTCCCCGGCACTGGTGATCTCGAAGACCTCGCCGTTTTGCCCGGCCTCGTCGAGTGCGATGCGGTCGATGCGGCACGGCATGTTGCCCTGGATTCCGCCTTGGTCGACCACGTACAGGTTGCCGCACTCGTCCATGGTCATGCCGTCGGAGACGCCCTCGAGCTCGATGATCGGGATGGGCGCTCCTGCGGTGCCGCCGGTGATGACCGCACCCCAGATCTGGCTCTGCGAGTAGTTCGCCCAGTAGAGCATTCCGCGCTGCTCGTCGAAGAACACACCGTTGGCCGTGTTGGCGTTGTTGCCGATGACCTCGACGACGGTTTGTGCGACGGGGTCGATGCGGCTGATGCTGTCGCCGAAGTAGTCGGAGATCCAGATCTGGTCATCGCTGTCGATGTGGATCGCGTTGGGCAGCTCGAGGCCGGTGTCGAACTCGTTGACGCTGCCGGCCGTCGTGAACGACCACAAATCGGTGCCGTTGAGGCCGACCGCGCCGTACAGCGTGCCGGCGGAGTCGAAGCGGATCCCCAGGATGTCCTCGTCGTACGGGAGACCTGCGAGCCAATCGGTCGTGTTCCCGTCGCCATCCATCTCGACCAGCGTCCCGCCGTCGGCGAGGACGAAGGTACCGTCGCCGGTCATCGCCAGGTCTTCGGGTCCACCTGCGGTCAGCGTTGCGATCTGGGTGATCTCGAACGGCCCCATCGGCAGGTTGTCGCAGCTGACCGGGTCACCGGTTTCGGACTCGGACTCGGACTCGGATTCCGAGGTGTCGGTGCTGCCCTCGGTATCGCCCGTCGGGTTGGTCTCGGTGTTCGAGTCCGAGTCGGTGTTGCCGGTCGTGCTGTCGTCCGTCTCCGAGCCCACGGTGTCCTCGGTGGTGCCGGTGGTCGCGGTCTCGCTGTCGGTCCCGTCGGTCGTGCTGGTCGAAGCGGTGTCGGTGCCGGTCGTCGTCGGGTTCGCCGGACCCGACCCACCATCGTCGAGCAGGCCGTAGAACATCGAGATACGGGTGTCGGTGCCGGCGATGAGATCGTTGGAGGGCTCGAGCCTGGTAATCGGAAGCGCGAGCCATTGGCCAGCGCCCGCATCGAAGTCCTCGCGCCGAATCACGCCGACCGCAGCCTGGCTCGTGTCGGGCGGAAGCGGCGCTCTGTACGTGATCGAGATGTTCACATCGACCGGGACGTCGGGCGTGACGCGATAGGCTTGGCCGTACACGTTGGGTGGGCCATTGGGGGGCCGCTGTGCCTCGGTGATGCAAACTTCGGTCGATTCGGAGACCGAGCCGGGTCGGAAGCTGAGCGACAGGGTGCCGTCCGCCGAGCTGACGATTCCGCCCGATCCGTCGACTGTTTCGCACGATGAACCTGCGGACCCGCCGTTGTTGCAGGCGGTCGCGCCAACCGTGCTCACGAGTGCGGCCAGCGTGAGGGATGTGCGCCCGAAGTTCATGTCCAGAATGTACACAACCCAGGGCCCCGGTGCGATGACACGGCGGTGTTGTACACAGGTCTAGATGCCTGTTTGGGAGTTCTCACGGCCCGAACGTGCTAGTTTCTCCGGCATCGTGAAGACGCTTCGACTTGGTCTGTCGCTGCTCTGCGCAGCGTCCGTCACATCCGTGTTCGGATGCGCGCCTGATGACGACGAACGCACCGTCCGCGCTCGGATTGGGCCCTCGGGTGGTCAGATCAGCTCGCACGATGGGGTTCTCACGCTTCTCATTCTGCCGGGCGCCCTGGAAGATGAGCAGGAGTTCGTCGTGGCGCCCAGCGACACGCCGCCGCACATCTTCGGACCCGCGTACCGAGTCCAGCCGGACATCGACCTGATGATCAATGCCGAGGTCACGTACGCGCGTACGCTGCCCAACGACCCGACCGGGACCGCGGTCGCCGCGATTCGCCGCGAGGACTTCGCCGCCGGGGATGGAACCTGGATCAAACTGCCCACGGTGGAGCTCGATGTGAACGACGAGCTCGTCACCGCGACCGACGCCGAGGTCTCGCTGTTCTACGGCCTTCTCGAGGGCGACGACATCTCGGGGACGACGAGCACCACGACCTCGACGCCCACCGACGACAGCATCGGCGACACGGCATCCGAGGAGTCTGGCGGAGAGACCGAAGACACCGCCGGCCCCGTCGCTCACGCGCCGGACATCATGCCGATCTGGGCCTCGACCTGTCAGGGCGCCGGTTGCCACTCGGCCGGGCAGAGCGTGCCGGACCTCGAGACCGATCCCTACGCCGCGATCGTCGGGGTGATGCCCCTGAGCGCAGCGGTCCCCTACGTCACGCCCGGCGACCCTCAGACCAGCTACCTCTGGCACAAGATCGCGGCCACCCACACGCTCGAAGCCAACCTGGGCGGCTGCGGCTGCGGCGGTGCGGGGAACCCGATGCCCTCGGGCGGTGCGACGATCAGCGATCAGGACAAAGACACGATCTTCGCGTGGATCGAGCAGGGCGCAGACCCGTGATCTTCACGGCGGACCTGTGCGACGAACATCCCGAGGCCGCGGTCCTCGAGCTCGAACTGCGGGGCTATGGAGCGCTCCGGGGCTTCGACGGGCCGGTCGTGACCCTGTCGCTCTACGAGGACAACTCGCTCGTTGGCCAGACGCTACGAGAGCCGGGCGAAGGGCGCGTGTTGGTCGTGGACGGCGGGGGCTCCCGACGCTGCGCCCTCGTCGGCGACAACCTCGCCCAACGCGCGGTCGACAACGGCTGGGCAGGGATCGTGGTGCACGGGTGCATTCGGGATGCCCATCAGATCTCGACCATCCCGATCGGCATCAAGGCCCTCGGCACACACCCCCGCAAGACACAGAAGCGCTCAGAGGGCCGCCGTGATGTGCCCGTCCGGTTTGGCGGGGTCACCATCGAGCCCGGAGACCACCTCTACGTCGACCCGGACGCGGTGGTGTTGCTCCGATCCCCCGGGACTACGGGTTCGACAGCAGGATCGTGATGTCGCCGCTGCCGCGGTTGCACACGATGATGTCGCCCACGCCGTCTTCGTTGAGGTCGGCGACCGCGACTCCCGAGGGGGCGGTGCCTACGGCGAAGGCGGTTCCGCCATCGAAGGTGGAGTCTCCCGCGCCGACGTAGACGATGACCTCGTCATCACCCTCCGCGGTCACGATGAGGTCCTCGTTGCCCTCGCCGGTCACGTCGGCGAGTACGGCCTCCGACACGTTCGTGTGAGGTCCGAACGCGTCCGTGTTGAAGCCTGGCCCGCCATTGTTGCCATCCCCGAGGAACAGGCGGGCGCTATCGCCGTCGGTTACCGCGACGTCGAGTTCTCCGTCACCGTTGAAGTCGCCGGGGTTGAAGCGTGCCAGGTCCATCCCGGCGGTGTTTCCGATCGCCGTGCCGTCGTTCATGACGCCGTCGGCTCCCGCACCTGGCGTCGCCGCGTAGGCATTACCGCCGCCAAAGAACGCGTCGGGTGTCATGCCATTGAGGGCGATGTTTCCGAGCTCGACGCCGGCGATCTCGGTGACCTCGTCACCGATCGCCCAAGGACCCGCCAATGTGAAGTTGCCGGCGCCGTCGTTGACGGAGGTTTGGTAGTTGACGTCGCCGGCGTTGGCGACCGCGAAGTCGAGGCCGTTCGCGCCGTCGAGGTCTGCGAGTCCGAGGTCGACGGGTTGGTCGCCGACGGCCAGTGCGGTCTCGACGAAGCCGCCGGCGCCGTCGGAGACGAGCACGCTGACGGTGTCGTCATCCGTGTTGGTGACCAAGGCGTCCCAGTTGGCGTCGCCGGAGAACTCGGCTGCGAGGACCCGAGAGGGGTTGGTCCCGACCGCGGTGTTCACTGCGACCGCGATTCCGCCGGCCCCATCTCCGAGGTGCACAGCCACGTTGCTGCCGCCGACGGAGGAGACGATGACATCGAAGCTCCCGTTGCCGTCGAAGTCACCGCTGGCGATGTCGCTTGGTGTGGCCCCGGTGGCGACCGTGTCCCCGGGCACGAAACACACCTCGTCGTCGTCGATGGTGTCGTTGTCACAAGCCGCCGGCGGACCGGTGGTGTCGTCGTCGGTGGGGTCTGTGGTGGTGTCGTCGGTGGGGTCCGTGGTGGTGTCGTCGGTGGGGTCTGTGGTGGTGTCGTCGGTGGGGTTCGTCGTCGAGGGGTCGGTCGATGCCGTGGTCGACGACTCGGTACCGGTTGTCGTGGGCTCGATCGTGGGGTCGATCGTTGGGTCCGACGTCGGAGTGGTCGTGGATCCCGTCGTCGGGGATGTGGTCGACGGGTTGGTCGTCTGCCCCCCACTTGTCTCGGTTCCGAATCCGCCTTCGGGCAGGTTTTCACCGGAGTCGTCGCTGCAGGAGATGACGCAGACGCAAAGAGCAGGAAGGAGGAGACGCGGGAGCAAGCTAGGCATAATAGGGACCTCGGTTACAGGTGAGGCAGCGGTTCAAGACAAGACAGAGACAAGGATACCTCCGCGGCACCCTCAGTCGAGGGTGACGCCGGAGCCGGAGCAGGAGTAGCCGTACGGGGTTCCGTCGACCCCGTTGTCGAGGACCAGGGGTGCCAGGGCGCCGCACAGATCCTGCGTCGATGTGCCGGGAACGACGAGTGTCGGATCATCCTCCGACTCGATGTCTCGGCTGGGGACGCCGGCGAGCATGAACTGCGGCGTGTTGGTCAGCATGCCCGCGAGACGGCGTGCGGCCTGCTCGGCCGAGCCTGCGCCGACATCGGAGACCGAGTCCGACAGGGACACGCCCATCAGACTCTCCAAGGCCGCAACCTCGGCCTCGGTGCGAATCGACGGGTCGGTGATCATCCGGTCCTTGACGGCCGCGGCGACGTCCCACATGTCCGCTTCTGGAGCCGACAGGGCGGTGTCGATGAGCTGCGCGATCCAGTCGTCGCCGGCACAGGCCGCACCCTGCGGACCGGTGCAGTCGCCGTTCATACCCGGGTCGATGCCTTGGCCGAACTCGTTCTCCAGCCGAAGCATGACCAATAGGTCGGTCCCGCTGAAGCCAGAATCGCTGTCGCTGAGGAATGCTCCGGTGTCCCGAAGGACGGCCGCGTCTTGTGGACCGTCCACGCACGGAACGTCCGGCATGTTCGCGCCGCACCCGAACTGGGTCCCGAACGCGCCCGGGATTTCGTCGACGCCAGGGCCGAAGACATCGGGCTTGTTCCACCACATCGCGTTTGCGATCGAGTCGAGCAAGACCCGAGCACCGAAGCGGTGCACCGTGTCGCCGACGCCGTTGCCGCGCATCGAGGGGTCGTTGGCTTCGCGGGAGAACGGGTCGAAGACCGGCGGGAGGTGATACGGCGAGGATGCCCCACACGTGTCCGGCGGGGACTGGTTGAAGTACGGGTGGGTGGCAACGTCGGCGATCAGATGCCGCAGCGAGAACTCGTTGGCGACGAAGCTGTCGGTGAGTTCTTGCAGGATCTCGCGTTGCTGATCGTTGCGCGGGAACCCGTTGGCAACCTGCAGCGGGAAGCCCATCGCGTGGGTCCACATCCGGTTCGACATGTGCATCGACATCAAGTAGGCACCCGCCGGCGCCGAATCGACGCCGTTGTCATCTGCGATTTGCAGACCGTCGCCGCCGCGTAGGTCGTCGAAGCCGGCGCGCATGTCTGCGTCGAGGTTGACGAGCGTGTCGTCGGGCCCATGGTCGCCAAAGAGGAAACCGTCCCAGCCCAGGGTCGAGTCTTGCGGGGTGAGGTCGACCGCACCACACGAAAAGCCGAAGCCGAACGGTGTGATGTTGCCGCCGGAGGGGCCGCCGTTGATGAGGGTGTCGACCTGGCCCTCCGCGAATCCGTCGTAGCGGAAGATCGCGTAGGAACGCTGCTGAGAGGCTTCGGCAGCGTCGGGACCGTAGGCGCCCAGCTCGAGATATCCGGCCACCGGGTGGTGGCGATCGAAGGCCGGGATGTCGCTGTCGGTGGTCGCGAACTCAGCCCGGTGGCACTCCATGCAGTCGGTCGTTCGCCCCATCATGGTCGCCTCGAACAGGCGGCCGTAATGGGAGACCCGCATCTCCTCGAGCTCCGGGTCGGTGACGTTGCCGGCGATGAAGGGGGCGGACAGACGCGCGAACGTCTCGGCTCGCAGCAGCGGCGACATGTCGTCGAGGCGCAGGGCGCTGAAGGTGACGTCGGGCATCCAGAACAGCCCCCCGCCATATTGGGCGGTGACCGGGTTGTCCCGAATGAACTCGGCGAGGTCGGGGCTGTTGGCCGCGTCGCCGACGAGGTCGTAGCAGGTCTCGTTGCGCCGGTCGCCCGAGAGGTTCACCCGCAGCTCCTCGAACATGTAGTCCTTGTAGCGGTTTAGGTAGGCATCCCCGCGCAGCAAACCGAGGGTGACGGCACGCCGGCCATCGTCGCCCTTCATGTCGATCTGCTCGATCATGCTGACCAGGAGCCGAACCTCGCGGATGGAGTCTGGTTTGCGCCCGTGCACCAGCGGGATGAGGCGTTTGACGAAGGCCTCATCGCCCGCGTCGCACAGCTCGGCTTCTTCGCCAGGACCCATGGGCTCTCCATCGTCGGTCCCGGGGTCATCCCCGTCGGTGCCGCTTGGGTTGCCGGTGGGGTTCCCGGACGGGCTTCCGGATGGATCGGAATCCGTGGACCCGCCGGTGAACCCGGAGTCGGTGTCCGGCAGATCGCCCGAGGCGCCGGCGGTGTCATCTCCGCATGCGGCCGCCGCGAGCAACAGCGCCGCGGTAAGCAGTCGAGACAGGGTCGGTGCGTGCGTCGTCATCGTGGTCCCGTGAGGTTCTGAAAACACGCTCATGCTTCAACTCCTTCGAGTCCGAGGAACTCGTCGCGAATCGCGGTCGCCGCATCGACCTCGTCCGTGTAGCCGCCGTCGGAGACGTTGTAGGACTGGGTCGAGAACGGGTAGATGCCGAGGGACTGCAACACCATCATGCGGCTCTGCGCCGGGCTTACGGCGGTTGTCGCGAATCCATCGGTTTCGGATATCGCACCGTAGACCGAGGGCCCCTGGAGGTTGTTCGGAAGGCTCGGGTGCGACATGGGCCCGCCGATGAACATCTGAACGTAGCCGCCAGGGTGGTGGTTGGTTCCCGTGCCGTTACCCTGTTGGAACGGCTGGCGGCCAAACTCGGTGTTGATCACGACCATCTGGCGGTCGAGGTCGATCCGGTTCTCGTCGCCATCGCGGGGGTTCATCGGATCGGCGATCTGGTCGAGCAGCGCCGTGAAGGTGTTGGAGTAGTTGGTGGCGTTGTACCGGACGCTGGCGGCGTGGACGTCGTGCCCGCCGGTGGGGCGCGGCTGGAGTCCGGCGTCGATCCACAAGACGTACCGCGCCGCGTTCTGCTCGCGGGTGAGCAAGCTGGTCGCGAGTCGGGCCTGCATGGCCGGCATGTTGTCCGGGACGCCCATGTTCGACTGACACAGCTGGGCCGGTGCGGCAATGCTGTTGAACAGGTCCGAACTGAGGATGTCGGTGAGGACCGGTGCGTTCTCGCGGGCGAATGCGGAGAAGTCGTAGTTCGCACGCTCTGCCGAGCGGGCTGCGGTGCTGTGTCCGAAGCTCTTGAGCCTGCCGGCGTACTCGGCCCGGTAGTAGGCCACCGCGTCGTCGAAGGCGTCCGGGTTGTCGATGGCGGTTCGGGCGAGCAGGTTGGTGAGCTCGGAGTCCGGCTCGACCGAAACGACCAGCGGGCGGGCGGAGCCAGGGTGGGCACCGACCGAAGAGGCGGCCACGGCGTTGAACGGCGCGTAGCCGGCCGGCGACAGCACGTAGGAGTAGGGCGCGGGTCGGATGCCGCCGCCGCCCTTGCCGTCTTCGTTCTCGGTGAAGTAGCGCTGGATGGCCGTCCCCAGGCCTGCCATGCGCGGGTTTCCGAGACCGAGTCCGGTGAAGGACTTGGGGTTGGCACCCTCGTGCGCAACTTGGTCGTGCGCGGTGACGACGATGCGCATCCGAGAAATGACGTCCGGGCGGCTCCAGAATGGCCACGTCCACGGCCCCAAGTGCAGCTCGTTGCCATCGCCGTCGGTCGCCCCGAACGCTTGCGTCATCTCGGCGTAGCCGGTCTGGCACGAATCCCAACGGCCCTGCAGGGTGTCGATCGCCTGCCGACCCTCGGAGGCCGGGGAGGCCTCATCGAAGATGTGCATGAACCGGAAGTCGTCTTGGCCGAACTCCGGGATCGTATAGAAAGTGTCGAAGCAGCTCATGCCGCCGTTGACGTGCAACTCGAGCACGCCCTCGGGCTGGAGCTCGGTCGGCAAGAAGGCGGCGGCCTTGGCTTTGTCGTCCATCGGCCACGCACCCCAACCGGCCGCACTCGCGCCGCGGGGATACTTGAGAATGGAGAACACACCTGCACCTGCGACGGCGGTCGCGGAGGCGGCGGACTTGATAAAGGATCTGCGCTTCATGGAGGGGACTTCCTGAGGCCGGGGCTAGTAAAGCTCGATGTAGCCCCACTGGGCGTAGCGGGAGAGGACACGGACGGTGCCGTCGGTGAACAGCACTTCTTCGAGATGCTCACGCGAGACGATGAGGGTGGCGGGTCCGGCGGTGAGGCCTTCGATTTCACCCGCAGGGATGGTGTAGCTGCCGTCGTCGTCGGCGTTGACGGTGAACATGCGGCCGAACATGTCGAAGACTCGAATCACCAGCCGGGTGTTCTCGCCAGCCTCGCCGGTCCACGTGACCTCGAGGTCCTCGTCGATTGCGACCTGCGTGCCGAACGTGACGATATCGGGCGAGGTCACCTCGAGCGCGTCTGGGGTGTGCACTTGGCCGGCGAGGGAGTTGGTCTCGAAGAGGTCGCCGCCGTACAGCACGATGTCGTATTCGGCGTCGGGCTCCCAGGTGCCAGGGTCGGGTGCGCAGCCCTCGGGCTGATTCGACGAGGTGGTCGCGGCGTAGACCGGGTAGTTCGGGACCATCGTTCCGCTGCTGGGCGGGAACTCGACCTCGGCGCTGCCTCCATATCCATAGAAGAGCAGGCATGCGGTCGCTTCGGTGTCGCCGCGGCGCAGTTTCATCCCGTTGCCTGCCAGCAGCCACTGCGTCGGGCCGCCCCATTCGAACGTGCCCGGCACTGCGTTCTGCTCGAGCGCATCGAGGTCGGCCGGTGGGGCCGGCCATTGGGTTCCGAGCCCGAAGACGCCGAAAAAGTCCTCGACGCCCTCGATGTTGTCGTCGGAGGTCCGCCACGCCCCGGCCATGCCGAGCAATGGGTCGGGGTTGGCAGCGTCTGCTGCAAAGAAGGTGAAGCTCAGCGTGCCGCGGAGGTCGCCCTCACCCAGCGTGTCGTACCCAGGCCCCGAACCGCCGGAACTGTCGGCACCCGTCGGCTCGGTCGGATTTCCACTGCCCGATGCGCTCGAGCCTTCGGTGTTGCCGGTGAAGCCGGAGTCGGAGTCTTCGACCATCGAATCGGAGCCCTCGGTGGCGTCGTCACCACAGGCCAGCAACAACATCAGGGGCAGCAGGGCCAGCGGCGTCTGGCCAAGCCGGGCGGGCCGGGAGACCGGTTGTGTTCGGCGCGTACGCATCGGAGCTCGGAGGGCAGGTGTGCTCGGACATCGCCACAGCCCCCACCGCACTGCCAAGTCTGTAGGGGCAAAAGATGTATTTCAACCCGCACGCAAGGCATGCGCAGGCGCAATTCAGCGCATCCCACGGTGACGGAAGCGTGAAAAGCGCCATCGCCCGGAGGGCTCGTGGCGAAGCCCCTCGGGGCCGACCGGCTGCAACAAACCGCTCCCGGGGGCCTTCGCAAAGACGATCGGGCCGCGAAGTGCGTGAGCCAGGTCTGATTCCAGGAATTCCGACAGCCAGAGCTCATCGACCACGGCGGGGTCCGCGTAGAGGGCGCGGGCCGTGCTGGGCCCGGCCTCGATGGACACAGTTGTCGCGCCGGCCCCCCGAGCCCAGGCGATCGCTTCGCGGGCGGAGGGCAGCTTCAAGCCGATGACATCGACGTGTCCCGGCAGCTGAGGCCGCAGCGCGCGGGCTGCGTCCTGCGAGGTGACGATCACCGGGCTCGCCCATCCATGGAGCGCTGGGTGGTCCGGGTCCAGGTCGCGACCCGAGGTGAGCACCGCGACCTTCGGCGGTGTGGTCCGTCCCATCGCGGCCTCGCGCCACGCCAGCATCCCCGGTGCCCACGCGGGCGGCAGTGAGTACTCCAGGTGGGGCTCTTCGCGCAGGATGCGTCCGGTCGTGAGAATCACGTCCGCGCGGGCTCGAGCGAGGTTGAGCAGAAAGAAGTCCGTGTCGCTCTTGGGACTCTGCTCGGTGATGCGGATGACACGCCGGCCCTCATCGCACGGCCACGTCGCGACGACATGCAACACGCCCGCGTCTCGCTCGAGGTCGACGTGTCCCCAGAGGCCATGAAGCATGGCTTCGACGTCGAATAGGCTAGAATCCACGGGCACGAAGATAGCCGACGACGTTGCGGTAGAACACCAGGTGGTCGAAGGGGTTGTCGCCGCCGGATCCATCGCCAAAGAGGTGGCCGATCTCGTCGATGTGGTCGGCGGGAATGCAGCCGAGGAATGTGCCCCACTTGGCGTCGTCCACCCGTACGAGCCCGTCGTTGGGGATCGAGCTGAGGATGCCCCCGTCGACGATCGCCTCTGCAGCGGCGAAGAGCGGGTCGATGGGGTCGGCGACGCCGGCCCAGTTGGCGAGGAAGGGGGGCGTGTCCTCGGATGCGCACTCCGAGGGGGCCAGCTCGTTGTCCGAGCGCCCCGCGATCGAGGCGTAGGCGACCCCGGGCGCGTCGGTGTACGTCTCGTTGAACTCGGCGATGCCGTCGGTGGAGAACTGTTCCATGGAGGCGACCAGGGATGTGCTGTTGTCGATCGCACCCCACAGTGGGCCCCCGAACAACTGCACGAGCACGTCTACGACCGCACCACCGGGGATGAGGAGCGCGTAGTCGGCGATGGGGGAGCCGTGGTGAGGCGTGGAGACGGTCGTCACGGACGCGACGAGGTCGGGCCGCAGATGCGCGACGACTCGGGCGTCGAGCCCACCTTGGGAGTGACCGATCAGGTTCACCTTCTGGGCGCCAGTCTCGTCGATGACAGCCTCCACCGCGGCGAGGAGTTGCATGCCGCGCGTGGTCGAGTCGTTGAACGGATCGACGGCGGGGGTATAGACGTCGAGTTCGCCGTGCTCGAACAGGTCCTCGCGTACGTCCCAGTAGTAGTCGGCAAAGCCGGCACCGGCGAAGTCCTCGAAGCCGAAGAAACCGTGGGCGAGCACGATGGGGTAGGGGCCTATCTCGGCCGCCCCGGTTGAACTCGAGCTGTCCTCCGCGCTCCCGCTGCTGGAGCTCGACCCGGCGGCGGACGACGAGGAATCCGCTTGGCCCGATCCCTCGGCGGATGCGGCGGTCGGGTCGGTGGTGGAGGCCGACGAGGTGGGGCCGGCGTCCGAGCTGGTGGACGCGCCTGTGCCTCCGTCGGTCCCGTCACCGGCCGAGGAGAAGCCGCCGCAGCCGATCAGCCCCAGCACCAGTCCTCCGCCGATCGAGCGCACCATGAGTCAAGAATAGGCCGAGTCGGAGCCCGTAGGGGCCTGATGTATGCTCCCGCCGTGGATCGACAGATGCCGCGTGCGACCTCCAACGCCATCGACCTCTATATCCGTACCTACTACTCGCTGTTGCGTAGTTCGGGCGATGTGCGGGTGCGGGCCTTCGAAGAGGCACACATCTTCAGCGAGTCCAGCTTGCACTCCGGCGCGAAGGACGAAAAGCCCGACGTCGCGGCGTTTGCGTACGCGGCAGCGCGGCTCCCCGGATGCATGCCGTCGGTCAAGCGTCTGATCCTTGGGCAGTCGTCCGAGCAGTTTGTGTCGTCCGGCTTCGATGTGAGCGACTGGAAGGTCGTGACGGCGCGAGGGCGTCGGCGGCCCAACCGTTGGAGCAACGAGGACTGCCTGGCGGTCTACATCACCAGCGCGACGGACATCGACGACCTGGTGCCGATCATTACCGCGTATCAGCTGGAGTGGAACAAGATGCACCGGGCGCTCTCGCTGAAGCCGCTCGGTGCTCAGATCGCGGCCGGAGATGTGAAGGATGGTCCGCAGCTCCACGGCGCGTTGGCCGAGGCGCTCGGGCTCAGCGAGGCCGACGCCGACATGCTCTGGCCGGCACTCGGTCCCAAGCCGCTCGAGGTACTGGCGTCGATTGCCAGTCGGGAAGTCGACCTGTCGATCCGCCTGATCGCAGGCACGCTCTTGGAGTATCGGCGAGCCACGCAGCGCTGGTGGTTCGGGGTCGAGTCGGCGTACCGCAAGCCCGACACGCCGCCGCGTCCGGTGTACTTCGTGTCGTCCAACACGCACGTGCTGGTGAACCTCCTGGGCGGCTACGCCAGGACCCATCGCGACAAGATCTTCGACTTCGCCCGCAAGTCCAACCCCGAGGGCCTCGCCGACGACGTGACCCGCGTGGTGGCCCAAGGCGAAGAGAACGAGATCAACAACCTGAGCTACTACCTGCTGCGTCAGTACCTGCACGCGGACGAGAAGCAGGAGCGCATCGCGGATGTCCAGGCGTGGGATGCGACCTGCGGTTTGTCGACCTTGACCTCGCCCGGAGAGCTCGATGTCCACGCGCAGCTGGTCGAGATCAACAAGCTGCGCCCCGAAGGTCTCGACCCCCGGGTGCGCGTTCCGGGGATCGAAGCGTTGGCCGAGTCCGACGCGGTGATCATCAACATCGACTATCCGCTGGGGATGGCGGCGTATCACCACCTCACCCAGCTCGCCCAAGGCGTCGCCGACATTCGGGGCATCTACGTGATGGGCAAGGCGGCCACGCTCAACGGCCGGGTCGGTGACGTGATGCTCTCGACAACGGCCTATGACGAGCACTCCGAGAACACGTACTTGTATCGGAACTGCTTCGAGGCCGAGGACATTGCACCCTACGTGCAGCACGGGACCGTGCTCGACAACCAGAAGGCGCTGACGGTTCGCGGGGCGTTCCTCCAGAACGCGGACTACATGCGGACCTACTACAGGGACGGCTACACCGTGCTGGAAATGGAGTCCGGCCCGTACCTGTCGGCGGTCTACGAGATGGTCTATCCGAAGCGGCACCCCAAGAACGAAGTGGTGCACCTGAGCAACCTGCTCCCGTTCGAGTTCGGGATCATCCACTACGCCTCCGACACGCCGTACTCCAAGCGACAGAGCCTGTTGAGCAAGAGCCTCTCGTACTTCGGCATGGACAGCACCTACGGGTGTGCCGTCGCGATCACGCGCAGGATCCTCGAGCAAGAGATCGCTCGGCTGGCCGAGCCCAAGGGCTCATCGGACCGCTGAAGGCTCAGCGAGCGAGCAGTTGGTCCAGCAGAGGCCGATGTACGTCGGCCTCGGTTTCGCCCATCTCGATCGTGCGATCGAGGAGCTGGGGCTGGGTATAGTCCCAGCGTTCGATGGGCACCGGGCGGGTCGGTGCGATGTACGTTCGGCTGCCGCGGGCGCCCAAGCTCTCTTCAGGGTAGGGGCGCGTCAGGAGGACCAGGTTGCCTCGGACCTCGGATGCCTGCTCGGCCGCGTCCGCCGGGACGTTGTCGACGAGGGACCCATCGAGCAGCCGTTGGCCGCGGAAGTTTCCGACGGGGGTGAACGGCGGCGTGGATGAGCTGGCGATCACGAGGTCGGCAAGCTCATCGGGGGAGGTGCAGTCGCGGGCGTCGACGAGCTTGGGTCGGAACCCCAGCTTGCGCGCCATCTCCGGATGCACCCGTGCGGGCTCCAGACGCTTCTCGAGGTTGTAGGTGCCGAAGCCAAGCATGGCTCCGGCGGCGGCTGGAACCCCGCGAGGAAATGCGGCCGTCAGGATCCAGATCGGAAACGGTGCCTCGCGAATCCTCTCCAGGCCACCGTCGCTGTACGCACACAAGAGCGTGTCTCGGTAGATCGGGCCGTGCGGGGCGGGGGACTTGCCTCGGAGCACGCGGCTCCACTGGAAGTTCTTCGACACACCAGACCGACGGGCCCGCCAAAAGTCCCGCGTGATCCGCTCCCGCCCACTGAGCCACAACGTCGACACGCAGGCACCCGCACTCACCGCTGAGATCGACGCAAGCCGGGGGCGCAACCGGTCCTCCCAGCCGTGCAGCAGGCCGAGCTGATAGAATGCTCGGTTGCCGCCTCCGGCGAAGGTGACCGCAATATTGCGCCGTGAACCCACAGACGCACTTTGGCGGGCGGGAGGCGGGGGTGCAAGCGGGTCGAGAACTTGGGACGGCTACGGAGCGCCAGCATCGTGACCCTCGGGACGGCGCCGCCCCGCTACCAGGCCGACGCCCGCGAGCAGGAGCCCGAGACCGACGAGCCACCACAGCCAGTGCCGCTCGGCCGCGGGCCCGACCGTCGCTCGCTCGGCTGCTCGGCCCTGGGGAAACGGAACGTGCGAGCCGTCGCCGAGTACGACGGCTCCGGCCCAGGCGGAACTCGGGGCACCCTGTGCGGCGAGAGCCGCCTGGGCACGGGCCAATGCCGATGCGACGGACCGGCCGGCGTCGAGCTCGGCATAGAATCGCTCGAAGAGGCGCATGGCGTCGTCGTCGGGGAGCGGCCACAGCGTGCCGACGACCGTTGTTGCCCCGCCGGAGAGCAGCGCATGGGCCAGCCCGACAACGCCCTCGCCGCCCAGGACCTGGCCACCGGCGCTTTGGCACGCGGAGAGCACAACCAGCTTGCCGTCGAGCTGAAGCTGGGCGATGTCGCGAGGCTGGAGCAGCCCGTCGGATTCGCCAGGGGCCAGGATGATCGCGGAGCGTCCGGGTTTCGCTTCGTCGACGATGGCGTGGGTTGCAAAATGTAGGACGCCGAACGGCTCGAGGTTGGTCGCGAGCAAGGCCGTCTCGCTCGCATCGTCCCCCAACCACGCCTGGTCGCCCGGCGCGTGCGCAACCTGCTGGGCTTCGGTCCGTGCGTGCGGAAGCGGCCGGAGCGGGAGGGCTGCGGTGTCACCCCGGGCGAAGAGGGATTGCGGCGCGTCGCTGGGTTCGAGGGGGTCGGCAAGCGCGAGGACGGCGTCCGGTCGCGTGCGAGGGTTCTGTGCATCGCGCCTGACGTCCCGCAAGACGGTGGCCGAGGGCGCCACCGCGAGATCGTAGGTCTCGATCAGGAGTCGTCCGTCTTCGCCTCGCATCGCGGAGAACGGGACCTTGTGGAGCTGGTCATCGAGCAGCAGCGTCAACTGTGTAGGCGGCTGGGGAAGGGCGCGCAGGGGCTCTTCGATGAGCTGTCGCCCGAGGGTCTTCGCCGCGGCGTGAAGCTGGGCCTCGAGTCCGCGCTCGATCGCGGGACCGAACATCTCCAGTGCGGACCGAAGCTCGGCGTGGGGCGGCAAGCGAGCGGCGTGAATCTGCGTGCGGGTCACGACCAGGACCCACGACCCACGGCCCGGGTCCTGCGCGAAGTCGAACTGTCCGCCGAGCTGGTAGGAAAGCAGCGCTTCGTCCGGTCCGAGGGCTTTCGAGAGCTCGAGCGCGGAGACAAGCCCTTCGTGGGTCAGCACCGACGTTTGTCCGGAGAGGTCGTCGAGCTCGTCTCGCTCGAGTGCCTCGAGTTCGTCGAGCGCACCCCGGCGCGCTTCTTGCGTGAGCGCCGAAGCGCTCAGCCGTCGCTGGGCCTGGGTGATCGCGGAACGAATGCGGTCGGCGTGAGGCCCCGCGCCCGTCGATGCTGCGGTCTCTCGAAGCACCCGAGCGCGGTAGCGTTCGCTGATACGAAAAGCGGCGGCGAGCGTGCCGTGCTCGGTGACCGAGGCCGGCCCCAGCGTCGTACCGTCGGGCTGTTCCAAGAGGTGGGCGAGATAGCTCTTGAAGACCTCGCGTTGCCGCCCCAGGACTTCCGCGCGGCCCTGCGTGTTCGCCTGGGTCGAGCGGACGGTCTCAAACGTCGTGCAGCTCGCCTCATGGGCTGCAGTCGCGAGTGCCGGATCTTCGTTGCGCCACGCAACCTCGGCCTCGAGCAGGCGCGCGACGGTGAGGAGGTCCGCCTGGGCGCTGTCTTCGGCCAGCGTACGCGCCTGTTCGACGAGCGTCCGTAGCTCCGCGTGGACGCTGGACTCGAGTTCCCCGGGCCGCCGGAGCAAGGCTCGGGCCAGACCAAAGCGCGCCCCGACTTCCAGACGTGGGTCGCCGAAGACCTCACCCGCCGAGAGGCTGCCTCGCGCGATGGACTCCGCCTCCTGCAGCGCACCGGCGTCAACCAGCGCGTCGGTCAGGAGCTGTTCGAGGCTCAGCTGGGCGCCCGTGTTCTCGGCGGACTCCGCGAGAGCCACAGCGCGCCGAACCTCTTCAATGAAGGTGGGGCTCTCTGGGCTGCCAGCCTCGAAGCGAAGGTTGCGTTGTTGCAAGAGCAGGTTGTACTGGGCTGTGGCGCGAACGTAGTGATCGCCGGCCTCGGTCGCCATCACGACGAGCCGTCTTGCGAGGTCTTGGGCTGCGTGCAGCTTGCCGAGGTGTTGGGCTACCGACGCCGCAGCATTGAGCCACGCCACCTTGGCCTGATAGCTCCCGTCGGGAAACAACAACGGCTCGACCTCCGCGAGCGTTCGCTCGGCGTGCCCGAGGTCTCCGCGGGTGCGCAGATCGTGGCGGACGGACTCAACAGCGACTGTCGCGATCCACTTGGGTTCACCCAGGGCCGACGCGGCAACCCTCGCCGCCGCGAGCGCTTCGGCGCCACGATCAGGCTTCCCCACGACCCGAAACCGATGCGCCATGTTCAGCAGGGTCAGGACCACGGCCAAGTGATCTTCTCCGGCTCGTAGCGACTCCAGGGCGTCCGCGTATAGCGTGAGTCCAGCGCTGGAGTCCTGTTCGGCGACGATGTTGGCCAGGGTTAGCTGCGCGTATCCGCGAGGACGCGGGTCTTCGAGGGCCTTCGCATGGCGGGCCATGCTCGCGCGCAAGGCCGCCTCGGCCTGCGCTCGGTCTACACCCCCGCGGGTTGCCCGGTAGAAACAGCGCCACGACTCACGAACTCGTGTCTGGGCGTCGACGTCTTGTCGGCACTGCGCCAGCGGCTTCGCGCCGTGGGCACGCTGCGGCACCAAGCTCAGCGGCAAGAACGCGGCGAGGGTGAGTCCGCGTAGGCGTGCGATCACTCGACGGTGAGCTCCCAAACCTCGGATGCGTAGCGCCGTCCTCCCGGTTCGATCGCTTCGACCCGCCACAGCAAGACCGCCCCGGAGGCGACCGACTCCAGCGCGGCCGCGGGCACCTGAACCGTCGTCGCCGAGAGGTCGTGGGCCTCGTAGATCGGTTGGAGGTCCTGTGTGGTCACCCGCAGCGTGAACGTGGAGGCGCTCTCGATTTCAGACCGCCACTGCAAACGAAAGTTCGTTCGTGGCAGTGGGGCTTCGGTCTTCAGCGCCGTGGACAGCAGCGGCTGTCCTTGTGGCGCTCGCAGGGCGGGGTCGGACGCGGGGCTGTCTCTTATACACATCTGACGCTGCCGACGAGCGATCTAGTGGAGATCTCG
>CAJXVA010000131.1 GCA_913061055.1 uncultured Pseudomonadota bacterium | reverse complement strand
ACGAGATGTAGAGAGGTCTCGTGGGCTCGGAGATGTGTATAAGAGACAGATCACGCACGAGTCACTGCACCCGGGACCGCCTTCGCATTCTTCCGCGGCCGAGACGTTGAGCAAACCATCTCCGCATTCTGCCGCGCTGCAATCGGTGTCGCATGTTGCGGACTCGCCACCGTCGTCGCAGGTCTCGCCGGCGGTCTCATTGAGCAGACCATCTCCGCATTCGGATACACTGCAGTCGGCGTTGCAGGCCTCGGTCTCCACGCCCTCATCGCACGCCTCGCCCGCGGCGTCGTTCACGGTCATATCTCCGCACTCGGCCGCCGTGCAGTCGGCATCGCACGTCTCGGAGTCACCGGCATCGTCGCAGGCCTCCCCCGCGCTCTCGTTCATCACGCCATCCCCACACTCGGCCGCCGTGCAGTCGGCGTTGCAGGTCTCGGACTCGCCGCGGTCATCGCAGGCTTCGCCGCCTTCGACGACGCCATCTCCACAGACGGCTCCGCCGGTTTCCGTGTCCGTGTCCGTCCCATCCGTGTCCGTCCCATCCGTGTCCGTCTCCGACCCGCTGGTCGTGGTCCCGGGGTCCGTCGTACTCGACGCGCTGGTGGGACCGACGCCAGTCGTGGGATCTCCGCCGGAAGACGAGCTTCCCTCCGTGTCCGTGTCACCGCTCGCAGGTGCATCGTCGCCGCATCCCATCAGTGCCAACGCGACGAGTACCGAAGTCCCCCATGCCAAACGATCGGTCTTCACGGGGCGCACGATTCCAGAGCTACCGGCCCACCGCAACGTCTTGGGAACCTCCGGGGCCTCTGTACGCACCTTGTACGACATGAAGTGGGGAACTCATGCCATCGCGTCGCTCGCGCTCTTTGCCGCTTGTGGCGATGTCGAGCGCGACTCGGCCGGCGGCGTTCCCCCGCTCACCTCGAGCGGAAATGACCTGACCGGAACCGGCGGTGCCGGGAGCACCGCAGGCGAAGACGACGAGAGCGGCGGCGGCGAGGAGTCGGGCGGTGGGGTCGGCAGTGGTCCTGGGGGCGTGTTCGACGTCGGCGGACCCCCGTCCAACACCGGCGGCGACGCACCTCAGCCCGAGAAGGGCTGCTCCAAGATCGACTTCGTCTTCGTCGTCGACAACTCGCTGTCGATGGAAGACGACCAGGCCAACCTCGTCGCGAACTTCCCCGCGCTCATCGAGGGGATCGAATCCACGCTCGACGAAGTCGACGACTATCACGTCGGGGTCGTGGCCACCGACGCCTACGGATGGAACAGCCCGGACTGCCGGTTCATGGGCGGACTGGTGACGCAGACCGGCGGCGATGCTTCGTCGGGGGAGGTGTGCGGACCGTTTGCCGAGGGTCACAACTACATGACCGAGCAGGACAACCTCACCGAGAGCTTTGCGTGTGCGGCTCGGATGGGTGTCGGCGGGTTCGGTGCCGAGGCTCCGATGGACGCACTCAAGGCGGCGATCGGCGGCAACCTTGCGGGTGCAGGGCAGTGCAACGAGGGGTTCATTCGCGACGATGCCCTGCTCGTCGCCGTGGTGATCACCGACGAGTGGGATGGCCCGGGCGATCCCGAGTTGCTCACGTCGATGGGCACGCCGCAGGATTGGTACAACAACGTGGTGGCGGTGAAGAACGCCCCGGAGAACGCGGCGGTCGTCACCCTGGTCAACTACCAGGATGGTCCGTGTCCGCCAGCCGAGCTGGTGAACGACGGCCAGCGCTTGGTGGAGTTCACCAACTTCTTCGGCCCGACCGGCTTCGTCGGCGGCATCTGCGACGAGTTCGGACCCACCTTTGAGCAAGCCGTCGGCCTGATCGACGAAGCCTGTTCGAACTTCGTCCCGCCGGAGGGCTAGGACGTGGCGGCCTTGGCCTTGGCTCGAGTCTTGGCCTTCGACGCAGCCTTGGCCTTCGACGCAGCCTTGGGCTTTCCCTTCGGCTGAGTCTTCGCCTTCTTCTTCCGCTTCTTCTTCGAGGGGGCCTTCCCAAGCGTCGGTCGGAACAGGATGAAGGACATGTCGTCGGGTTTGCAGGGAGGACCGCCACCACGCCGCATGCGAGCGGCGACCAACATCGCGAGTTCGTCGGCGGCGTCCTCGAGGTTGCGGTTGCGCGTGATCTCCAGCAGCTCATGCTCGAAGACGTTGTCGAACATCCCGTCGCTGCCCAAGACCAGCGTGTCCGTCTTCCCGAATGCAACCCGGGGGCACACCTCGAGTCGCATGGCATCGATGCCCACCGCTGAACTCAGCAGGTGCCGATACTCGTGGAGGAGCGCGTCGTCGGGTGCCAACGCTCCGGCCGCCACCAAATAGCCAACGGGGGACTGGACCGTGGTGCGGACCTTGACCTTGCCGCGCGGCGTCATGAGGATCGCCTCGGAATCGCCCACGTTGAACATGCGGACGCCCTCGGGCGTGATCAGCGTGACGACCAGTGTCGTCGCCCCCGCACCTCGGCTGGCTTTGGTCCGGACCTGTGCCTCGTCGACAGCATCGACAACATGAGCCGAGTCCGCGCTGCCCTCGGCCAGCCGCTCCGCCAACACGTCCACAGCGACCTTCGAGGCCCGGGCCCCGCCTCGCTGACCGCCCATACCATCTGCGACCGCAAGCAGCAGAGCTCCGGAGCCGCAGTCGAGAACCGCCGCCGCGTCTTCCCCCGGTCTTCCCGGTGGGCGTTCCGGTCCGGAGGCGAGCCGCACCGCAACTTCCCCGAGTGGATGCTCGAACCGCGCCGAGACAGGTCGCTTGATCATCGACCAGCGTTCACGAAACGCGTCAGGGGGGCTCACCCCCCAAGCCTACGCAAACGCGCGCCCCCGCGACAGGTCAACGTGATTTCGGGCAGGTCAGCGAGTCTGCCGGATACATCTGCAGGACGGCCTCGAGTGACGCGTCGGTCAAAGCACGTGCATCCTCCACCGAAACCGCCGTCCCCACGTGAATGTGGCCCCCGGCAACCGCGTGCGGCGTGGTCTCGGCGTACACGACTCCGTGCAGTCCAAGGAAGCCGGACAGATAGTTTCCACTGGTCCCGGTGGTGTCGATCTCCACCGTCGTCAGGCCCAGGCCCGAGGCGACGCCCTCGATCGTCTCCAGCGGCAACAGGCTCGAGGCGTTCACGTCGCGATAGGTGTTCATCGCCGCCCAGCTCCGGGGATCCACCGTGGCCTCCGTCGGGCGGGTGTCTGCGCCGTAGCCGTCCGAGATCCAGTCAAACGCCGGATCGGGGCCACCGTTGCCATGCCCGCCTTCGATCGCTTCGAGCTCCCAGCCGATCCCGCCCCCACGACTGTGGGTGATCAGGATGTGCGGCTGATGTGTATCGATGATCGACCAGAAGTCGGCGGACGTGTCTTGGTAGTCGACCTGGAGATCCGATCCATCAGCGCCCACGGACCCCGGAGATCCGATCGGGTCGTTGGTGGGGTCTCCATCGGGTGGAAACTCAGGGAAGAATGCGTAGACGTCGAAACCCAGTCCGCGCCAGTTCTCCCCGACCCATCCGTCCGGGTTCTGCTCGGCGTCGGTACTGAACGGGCGCAGCATTTCGTTGGTCGGCGGCCAGTAGCCCATCAGCACCACGGTCTTGGTGCAGCCGCTCTCGCCGGTCGTACTCCCAGAGCTTTCCGAGCCGGTGAAGCCGCCCGATGACGACCCGGTAGGCTCCCCGGAGGACGAGCCTGCACCGGTCGATGACCCCCCGGTGCTGCCCTCGCCGGCTGTCGTCGCCGTCGACGCCTCGGCAGAGGTGGTCCTGGGATCGTCGGCCTTGGTCGCCGACGAGGACCCGGTGTCCGTGTCCGCCCCGGGCGACCCCGCGCCACAACCGAGCCCCCCGGTGCCCAAAGCGCACAGCAGCGCGATCCACGACCGGTTCGAACCCGAAATCTGACCGCGTTTGAGGTAGGACACAGCACTACATTTATCACGGTGGGGGTCGATGATGTCCAGCGCCTCCCAACCGCTGTAAGCTCCGCGTCGTGGGCCGCTCCGCCGAAGACGACCGCGATGTGCTCGCGCTGCCGCTGCAGCGCCCGCGCCGTCATCTCCCGGGTGGACGGACGCCGGAGCGCGTGCACCCGCCAAGCTTCGATCCGGACGCCGCCCGCAAGGCATGGCGTCAGGTCGCCCGGGTGCGGGGCGGAGGCCCCGGGCTTGGAGTCGATCCCGGGCAACGCCGGCCACCCGTCGCAGCGCTGCTCGGCGTCCTGGTCGCCACTGCCGTCGTGTGGGGCTTGTGGTCCATGGCCGAGCCTCCCAAGGACACCCCGCCTCCGGTGGAGGTCGCCGCCGCAGCCGCCACGACAACTCCCGAGGTCGGCCCGACCGCGCCACAGCCTCAGTCTCCGCTCACCGCTGCGCCGGTGAACCCCCTGCCCACGCGCGCCGGTGAAGTCCCGATGCCGGCATCGAGCATCGGCACGTTCACGCCCAAGACCGCCGGACGGATGGCGCCACCGGCAACCGAAGACGCCACGCAGATCTCTGCGCCCAAGGCGAAACGTGGTTCGTCGTGGAGTTCGGCGATCCCCATGCCCGCCGCGGAGCCCAAACCCCAACCGGCTGCCCCTGCCGTCGTGGCGCAAGCCAGCGGCACTCGGACTCCGACGCCCGGGCCCGGGGCTTCCAGCGCCGCACCTCCCCTGGTTCAGCGAGGCGCGGTCGCCCCTCCGGGAAGCCCCTCCGCCGGGGTTGCCGCGCTGCGCAAACTGCCCAAGAGCGACCGAGATCGCCCGCCGTTGCGCGGCGTGGGTGTCAGCGGCATTCACCTCGACCGGCTCGACCTGGGCTCCTCGTACGACAACGGGGTGTGCCAAGGCAGCAACCGCAGCTATGCCGCATCCGCGACCAAAGCGGTGCACGTGTGTTTCCGGGCCGTGCATCGCCGGCAGACCGAGCGCGTGCTAGTGAAGTGGAGTAAGAACGGCCGGTTGGTGCGTCGCGCCTGGGTCGTGATTCCCGCCGCACACGCCTACCGCACCCGTGCGGGCCTCCGCCTCCGTGATTCACACGTGGGCAGTTGGACGGTGTCCGTCGAGTCCGCCGACGGAATCGTCCTGGCCAGCGACGGCTTCAAAGTCACCCCGTAGTCACCCCCAGACGATGGTTCGCCTGGCGTTTGACCCACCGTGTCAGCGCTCGTAGTCTCCCGTCGTCCAACGCTCCGAGCCGAGGGAACTGAGATCATGAGGCTTCCAGCCCCGAAGACACGCCCCCAAACGTTGGGCCACGGTACTGGCCACGGCTTGGGCCGGATCGCGGCCGCGATCCTGGCCGCCGCGGTCGCCAGCACAGCGGGATGCGGCAAGACCCCGAACACGGACACCGATGTGATCGTGCTCGGCTTCGACGGCATGGACCCCAAGTTTGTGCGCCGCCACGCCGACCGGCTGCCCAACCTCATGCGGCTGGCCGAGCAAGGAGGCTTCGAAGAGCTGGAGACCGTCATGCCTCCGCAATCACCGGTCGCCTGGTCCACCGTGATCACCGGCATGACCCCCGGCGGACACGGCGTCTTCGACTTCGTTCACCGCCACCCCGGCGACGTCACCCCCTTCAGCTCGATGGCCGAGGCGATTCCGCCGGAGTACACGCTCGAGGTTGGCGGCGTCGTGATTCCGCTGACCGGCGGCGAGACCATCCCGCTGCGCAAGGGCGAACCGTTCTGGAAGAAGTTGGGCGACGCCAACATCCCCACGACGATGATGAAGATGCCCACGGACTTCCCGCCGCAGCCCGCGACCAACGGCGCGGTCTCGGGCATGGGCACGCCCGACATGCTCGGGTCCTTCGGCACGTTTCAGTTCTTCACCGACGACCCCGCCGAGTACGTCAAAGAAGAGGTCTCCGGCGGCGAGCTGTATCGCGTCGACGTCATTGGCGACCACGTCACCACCGAGCTCTCCGGCCCGATCAACACCTTCTATAAAGATGAGCCGCGGACCGAGGTTCGCATGGAGATCGACGTCGACCGCAACCGACGGACGGCTCGCATCGAGATCGGCGAGGACGTCATGGTACTCGGCGAGGGCGACTGGAGCGAATGGGTCGAAGTCGACTTCGAGCTCGTCCCCTACATGATGTCGGCCAGCGGCATCGTGCGCTTCTTCCTCAAAGAGGCGTATCCAAACTTCAAGCTCTACGCGAGCCCGATCAACATCAACCCCAAGCACCAAGAGGTCCCGATCAGCGAGCCGGCCGAGTTTGCCGCCGACATCGCCGAGGAAGTGGGCCTCTTCTACACGCAGGGGATGGCCGAGGAGACCAAGGCGCTCTCAGCCCACGTCATCTCGCGCAACGACTTCATCGCCCAGGCCAACCTGGTCTTCGATGAGGAGATCGACATCTACGACCACCTCTTGGACGAGTACAAGAAGGACGGTGGTGGGTTCATGTTCTACTACTTCTCCACCACAGATCAGGCCGCGCACATGCTGTGGGGCGACTATGAGAACGACCTGATCCCGTTCTACGAGCGCGCCGACCAAGTCGTCGGCCACACGCTCGATACGATCGACGACAACACCACCTTGATGGTCATCAGCGACCACGGGTTCCAGCGATTCGACCGCGAGGTGCACCTCAACACCTGGCTCATGGACGAGGGCTTCCTCGCCCTGGACGATCCGAACAACGCTGGCCCCACCCCAGGCTTTCCGCACGTCGATTGGGCCGAGACTCAGCTGTACGCGATGGGCCTCAACGGTCTGTACTTCAACCTCGAAGGCCGCGAAGGCGAAGGCAGCGTCACCGAAGACGAAAAAGCCGCCATCGAGGCCCGGCTCGAGAAGAAGCTGCTCGCTTGGGTCGACCCCGAGACCGGCAAGAACGTCGTGCTCAAGCTGTACCGCCCCGAAGAGATGTTCGAGGGCCAGCCGTCGCCGCAGATGGAGTTCGCACCCGACTTCCTGGTCGGCTTTGCGCCGCCCTACCGGATGTCGCCCGCCACCGGCCTGGGCGCGGTCCCGTTCAACCAGATCAACGACAACCCCGACGAATGGATCGGCGACCACTGCATGGCGCACGAAACCGTTCCCGGGGTGCTGTTCTCCAACCGTAAGATCATCGGCGAGAAGCCACGCCTGCACGATGTGCCGGTCACCGTGCTTCATGCCTTTGGAATCGAAAAGCCGTCCCAGATGGTCGGCCAAAACGTAATTGAGTCCCGCTAAACGCCCCTTCGAGGAAACGCCATGCCCGCCGTCAAGCTCGACAAGTCCATCTACACCCGTCTCAAGAAGTGCGCCGAACTGGCCGGTTACTCGTCCACCGACGAGTTCATCGTCCACGTGCTCGAAAAAGAGATGTCCAAGCTCGACGACGCTGAGAGCGACGAGGACATCGCCGCCAAGCTCCAGGGCCTCGGCTACATCGACTAGTCGGCCCCCCGCTCCGTTTCGTCCATGGACGCCGTGATCAATACCGTCGGGCAGCTCTTCGGTGCCCTCTTCGACGGAATGATGGTGCCGATGCAGGCACTGTCGCTCGGTTGGAGTCTCGCGATCATCTCCACGCTCATGGGCGCGGTCATGCTCGTGGTGTTCAAGTACACCGGCGACCCGGAGCTGCTGTTCACCTCCATCAAGCGCATGCAGGCGTACATGATGGAGATGCGGCTGTACGACCGCGAGCCCAAGCTCGTGTTCAAGGCCATGGGCAAGCTCTTCTGGTGGAACTTCAAGAGCATCATGTCGCTGCTCGGCCCCATGTTGTGGGTCACCGTGCCGATGCTCCTGATGTTCTTTCAGATGGAGCACTACTACGGCATGCGCCCGGTGGAGCCCGGCGAGAGTGTCGTCGTCACCGTCAAGTTCGGCAGTCCGGATGACATCGACGGACCCGTGACGCTCGAAGCCGGCGACGGCGTCGAAGTCGAGACCGGCGTCGTGCTCTCGACACGACGGTCCATGGCGAGCTGGCGCATCAAGGGCCTCGAAGAAGGCGAGCACACGCTCACGGTCCGCGTCGGCGATACCGCGACCGAGAAGTCCTTCAACGTTGGGACCGAGCGCGTCCGCGTCAGCAAACGCCGCGCCCGCGGTGGGCCTGATGCGTTTGTGTATCCGATCGAGCCTCGCCTCGATGCCGGGCCGATCTCGTGGATCGACATCCGCTATCCCACCACCGACACCCCATGGCTGGGCACGTCCATGCACTGGCTGCTGTGGCTGGTGATCGTCTCGCTCGTCGGGGCGCTGCTGGTGCGCTGGGCCGTCAACCTGTGGCGCCCCAACACCCTGTGAGGGCGCCCCTCAGGCCGGCCGTCACAGCCTGACGGTCAGGCACGACAAGACCGTCGAGTTGCGGTCGTAGCGGAAGCGCTCGTTGTCTGCCAAGGCGTGCTTGGCATACTTCGCGATGAGGTTGTGGGGGCGCGAGCGCAGGTGGACGCCGTTGTATCCGGTGGTGTCGAACAAGGGGATGTCCCCGTTGTCGTCGGGCTCGAGCATCACCATCATGTGATGGTGGTACCGACCGCGCTCCTGCGTCGTCGACTCGTGCGACACGGTACACAAGCGGGCCTGTCCGGAGGGGATGTCCGCCTTCACCGCGTCGCGCGTGCGGACCGGTGTGGCCTCGATCGCTCGTCCCGCCGGAAGTTGGTTCGGCTCGAGCCGCGCGGCGACGTTGACCAGGGCGAGCAGACCGAAGTCCCCCACGTGCCCACAGGCCTTCGGCGCCCCTTCGACCGACGCAAGCAGGGGCTGATCGCAGCCTCCGAGGTCATCGAGCTCGAGATGCGGGAGAAGCAGGAGACGGACCGCCTCCAAGAATCCGCCCGCGCACGACAGGTCGTAGCGACCCGGAGGCTGCGCGTGCAGTCCCCCATCGAGCTCACGCACAAAACCGTTCGTCTCCCCGGTGAGCCGAAGATGTCCGCTGCGATCCCAGTCCTCGGATCGCGGCCGGACCGGCGCAAACGTCCGGGCCAGCCCGTGAAGAATGCCTGGCGCATCTCGAGCCTCCAGCGCGGAAAGGAGCGATGGGTGCGGGTTCGGGTAGTGCGCAACCGAGGGATAGCGTTGGGCAACCGTCGGCGCCGCGACGACCCGGGAACGGGTCTCCGACGGAACCGAGCCGGTCCCATCGTCCCCAACGGTGTCCGCTTCGGCGGCCGGTGTTTTCGACACGCAGCCCGCGAGCAACAACGCGAGCCCGGCCCTTCGACGGAGCATGCGAGCGGCATACCACGGCCGGCCAAATCCCCGACGCGATGTGCTCCGCCAACGTCATCGACGATCACGGCCCGATCGTGTCCGACGGCGACCAGGTCCTGTGCGAGGTGCCCCCGCAGAACACATGCCAGGACGGTCTCTGCCTTCCGGACACGACCGCTGCGACCTGCATCTACCAAAGCGGCGAGGCCCAGTGCCGGGGCGAGGTCTACACCGCACGCACCGTTGTGTATCAGTCCTTCGACGATGACCGGCGCTGTACCGACTGTTCCTGCACCGCCGAGGGGGGTTGCAACGGTTTGATCGAGTTCACCGCCACGTGCGGGGGACCCAGGGGGACGACGCTTCCGGTGGGCGAATGCGCCGCGATCGACGGATTGGGACCAACCGCGGCGGTCCGGGTCCTCGACTCCGACGCGCCCTTGGAATGTGTCGATGAGGGCGGCGAACCCGACGGCGGCGGCGTGTCGGGGACCGAGCCGATCACCACCTGCTGCGTACCGTAGCCGCGAAGCCGAACTCGTCAGTCGAGACAGGCTCCGGTCTCGGCCTGTGCGAACGCGATGTGCCGGATGCGATGGCTGCCCTCGAACTGCGCCGCGTCGAGCACCGTCCAGTTCACACCGTCCTCACTTCGATAGAACTCCTGCGCGTCGTACCAGTTTTGCCAGCCGCCGCGCACCGACACGAAGGACCCGGTCGACGGATCGACGGCCACCGTTCCTAGACGCAGGTCCGGAGCCATGGCCTCGGAGGTCCAGGTCAGGCCATCGTCGCTGGCGTAGGCCGTGCCACCGTTCCACGTTCGGAACTGCGTCCCGTCCCAGACCCCGGGCCCCCCGCTGGCAAACTCGGATGCAACGCTCCACGTCTGGCCACCATCGTTCGACGTGCAGACGTCACCGTCCCCACCGAGCAGGACGACCGTGTCCGGCGAAGAGAGGATGCCCTGGTTGTTCTGCAGGCAGGCCTCCGGCCGCTGCTCGGGGCGCCACCAGCTCGTGCCCTCATCCGAGGAGAGCAAGATGTCCCGGTTGTCGCCCGAAGTGGCGATGACGACAAAACCGGCGGCGGGGGCGAACGCCACCTGCCGCACGTTGTAGATCGTCTCGCCATTGGCCGCTTGAAAGTCGGCCGGCGCCGCGTCGGTCCACGTTGCCCCACCGTCGGAGGAGACCAACGGTTGGCGATCACCCGCGAGGAAGGTCCCGTTCCCATAAGCCAACCCGCCGAAGGTCGTGCCGGAGACGACCGTCTCCCAGTTGATTCCGTCTTGGCTGCTTCGGACCGAGCCCGGAGGACCCCACCCCCACGATGCCACCCACCATCCATCACCGTGCGCGATGCCTTGCACCGCACCGGGGTGGTGGTCGCAGTCGCAGTTGGTCGCCTGCTGCTCGCAGTTCTCTCCGTTGAGGAGTTGGCAGCCTGAAGCGTCGTCGTAGCAGGTGACCGGCTGCACCTCGCCGCAGACCTGCGAATCCCCCTCCAGATCGTAGGAGCGGTTGCCGGTCCACGACGCCCCCCCATCACAGCTGAAGGTTGTGCGGCCAACGTCCCCGGCCGCGAAGAAGACCGGCGCCGTCCGGACCCCGGGCCCGGTTGAGCTCTCGCCGTCGGACGACCCCCCTGACGAGTCGCCGGGCTCTGTTGTGGTCGTCCCGGTGGAGGCGGCGGAGCCGGACGAGCTGGTGGGACCTGCCGTGGCGGAGCCGGTGGACGACGGATCCGAGCTGGTCGACCCGGTGGGGCCCGCCGTTTGGGAGGCATCGGTGTCTCCCCCACCCTCATCGCCGACACAGCCCACCGCGAACGTCATGAGCAACACCTCGAGCCTCGGCTTCCACCCCATGAAAGCCAAGATAGGGGCAGGATTCGGGGCCGTCGACACCTCCCGAACAGGAACCTTGGTGGGCCCCGGCACGCTTCAAACTCGGGTGCGGGCGGGTGAAGAAAAGGGGGATGAACCTCGGCGTTCCGCACCACCCACCTCAGGCATGGGGGAGATGCAATGAGTCGTAGCGCGATCCTGACCGCGGTGCTGGCGACAGCCGGCTGCTACAGCGGGGCGACCCTGGACGCATCTGTGGATGGCGAAACCTCCGGCGGCACGGATGACGCTGTCTCCGGCAGCGGGACCGACGACGGTGGAACCGACGGCTCGGACGACTCCGGTGGCGAGAGCCCGACCGCAGACCCCACCGAGCTGAGCCGTTGGCGCCGTCTGACCGCAAGCCAGTACGCCAACAGCATCGAAGCGCTGCTCGGGACGCGGCCGGACACGGCATCCTTCATCGCCGACACCGCGCCCGGCGACAGCCCCTTCCCCGCGAACGCTGGCATCGCGCCCCAGTCCGTGGACATCGACATCTACTGGCAGAGCGCCCTCGCCCTCGCGCAGGAGGTCACCGCGGATCCCAGCGGGCTGTTCGACGGCTGCGATCCCGCGACCGACGGAGAGGACACCTGCGTCGATGGGTTCATCGACAGCTTCGGCGAACAGGCCTTTCGGCGACCGCTCACCGACGGGCAACGCAGCGCGCTTCGAGGTCTGTTCGACGAGGGTTCAGAGCAAAGCCTGGAGCGCGGCCTGCAGATGGTCATCGAGGCCGTGCTGCAGTCCCCGAACTTCCTGTACATCGTCGAGTTTGGCCTGGGACAGGAACAGGAGCCCGGCGGCATCGCCGACCTCGACGGCTACGAGCTCGCAACGCGGCTCGCGTTCTTCCTCACCGACACCACGCCCGACCGTGCGCTGTTGGACGATGCCGAGTCGCTCGACGACCCCGAGGTCCTGCTGTCCCACGCCGAGCGGCTGATGCAGAGCGACGCGTTCCTCGGAGCCCTCGTCGAAGCCCACCTGCACCTCACGCACATCTCTCGCATCGACAACGTCTCGCGTGCCGAGGCCGAGTTCGACGACGAGCTCCGGACCTCGATGAAGACCGAGGCGCGCGCGTTCCTCTCGGAGGTGCTCACGGACCCCGGTACGGTCGAAGGCCTCTTCGTCACTCCCCTGGCCTTCCCCGACGAGCGGCTTGCCGACGACATCTACGGCTTCGGCGGCAACGGTGAGGGCATGTTGGTCGACGACGGATCGCGAGCCGGACTGCTGACGCTCCCCGCATTCCTCGCCTCGTCCCCACCGATCGAGTCCGACTTCGAGCCGGTCTACCGAGGCAACGCCGTCCGGGCCCGGCTGCTGTGCGACACGCTCCCCCCGCCCACTGTCGACACAAACTTCCCGGATGCTGGCGACCTCTCCCCGCGAGAGCGACTGCGACAACACCAAGAGGACCCCAGCTGCGCGGGATGCCACGTCCTGATGGACAACATCGGATTCGGGCTGCTCAACTACGACGACTTGGGCCGATTCTCCCAAGCCGATGCGTTCGGTCCGATCGACGCTTCGGGCTACGTCCTCTCGGACGGCGAGGTCGAGTTCGGTGATGTCCAGGAGATGGGCGCGGTCCTCTCCACGCTCCCTCAGGTTCGAGACTGTATGGCCACGCAGCTGTTCCGTCTGGCGACGGCACGCGAACCGGACGAGGCCGACGCTGGCTCGCTCGCGCCTGTTCAAGAGGCGCTGAGCGAAGGCGGTGGTGACATCCGCAAGGCGATCACCCAGCTCGTGTTGAGCGACTCTTTCCGAACCCGGCGAGGAGACTGAACGATGACCCGCATCACCCGACGCAACCTCGCCCGCATGCTCGGCGGCAGTGCAGCCGCCGCCGCCCTCACCCCGTTCGTTCCCCGCAGCTCCTACGCTGGCGGCAACGCATCGCCCAAGCGCGTGCTCGTGATCTTCCAGGGTCTGGGCTACCTCGAGGACTCGTTCTGGCCCACAGCGGGAGCCTCGGGCGCCCCCACCGACTTCACGCTCGGCGCGACACAGTCGGTCCTGGAGCCGTACCGTGACCAGCTCATCTACCCCGACGGCCTGGTCCTGTACGGCGCCCCGTACTACTTCCCCGACGACGACAACGAGCACGCCAGCGGCGGATCCATGTGCTTCACCGGCTCCTTGAAGGACGGGTTCGCCACCGGTGCCTCGTTCGAGCAACCGATCGCCGACCATCTCTTCAAGACGCAGGGCGGCTCCTACCGGCACGTCGGGCTGGGGGTCAACGGCGTCGCGACCGAGCACCACTCCAGCTTCTTCTACGGGGACCAGCAACCGGTCGTCCCGATCAACGGGCCCGTCGCCGCGTTCGACAACCTGTTCGCCGGACTCGACATCGGGGAGCTCGACATCGAAGCGATGCAACGGCTACGAACCCAGCGTCGCAGCGTCATCGACGTGGTGCGCGACGAGCTCAATGTCGTGCACAACAAGGTGGGCAGCGTCGAGAAGGACATCCTGGCCCAGCACCTCGAGCACCTTCGCGCCCTGGAGGAACGCGTCACCGACTTCCAGGTCGAGTGCACCCTGCCGAACGAACCCACCGGGCCCTCCGACGACGCCGCAGCCATCGACGCGCAGAGTGACCTCATCACCAACGCGTTCGCCTGCGGCCTCACCAACGTCATGACCCTCCAGCTGGGCCACGTCGACGGCAACATCAGTATGATCGACGGCCTCAACGCGCACGGCACCACCCACGCGGTTGGAGAGACCGACGGCGCGCCGGACATCCTCGAGGACCATCGCGCGATCGACCGTTGGTGGGCCGACCGATGGCTTCACCTGCTCAACAGCCTCTCTTCGGTCCAGGAAGCCGACGGCACGCTGCTCGACAACACCCTCATCGTTTGGGGGACCGACACCACCACGGGCACCAGCTACTCCACGGGGCCACACCGACACTGGCGCATGCCCTACTTCATGGCCGGCGGAAGCAACTGGGCGTTTCCCACGGGGCGCTACCTCGAGCTCCCACACCCCGACGGAGTCAGCCGCGAGGAGTTCGAGCTGTGGCAGACGAACCACCGCCTGTACTGCTCGATCCTCCAGCGCGCGGGGCTGCCGATGGACACCTTCGGCAACATGGACAACGGCAGCGGCACGCTGCCCATGCTCTGAGGCCTCAGGCCCGCGCGAACTCTACTCGGCGGCCTGGGTGTCGCCGGGGTCTTTGGACGGGGTCTCGTCCCCGCCCTTGGCCGCAGGCGCTTTGTCGTCGGCTTTACGCGACGCCTTCGCGTCATCCTTCGCAGGCTCGGGCGCGGCGGTGTCACCCGGCTTTCCCTTGTCCTCGGAGGGCTCGTCGGAGGGCTCGGCCTCATCAACGGCGGTTGCATCGGCGGGAGCATCCTCGCCACCCCCTGCACCCGCCAGCCGAGCGTCGATCGCGTCCTTGAGCGAACCCGTGATGAACTGGGCTCGAATCGGTACGACCTTGCCGCGGTTCTTTTCCGTGGTCCAATACTCCCAGACGATCTTGCCCTCTCGGTCGACCTGGAACATTCGACCGTCGTTCGAGCTGCCCACGAACACCAGCCCGTCCGAAAGAGACTGCACGGTTCCGCGGGTCCCGGAGAAGAACGGATTGTTCGGCGTGCCTTCGTATCGCCATCCGATCTGCTTGGTCACCGGGTCGATCTCCAGCACCCGAGAGCGCCGCCTGCGGTGCCCGTTGTCGAACACCAAGAACTTGCCGTTCTCCGCGAGCACCGGGCCGTGCTGATGCTGAAGATGGTCCTTGCCCCAACTCCACAGCAGCTTCCCGGTGTCGCGCTGAACGACGACGATGATGTTGAGGTTGCGAACCGAAGAGAGGATGTCGCCCTTCTTCCACAGCCCATCCGGGCCGTCCTTGGCAAGAATCTCAACCGCGTTGGCGTGTTGGAGGTCGCCACGACCTTTCCCCGACTGAACGCGAGCCAAAGCCCGCTGATAGTTCGGCTCATCGACCAGAATGTCGGAGAACCACAGGGTGCCGAGGACCGCGCCGTCCTTGGAGATGTGGGTCAAGCCATGGTCGAGGATGACCCCGCGACGAGAGCCGTCCATCTCGAGCCTTCGCTCGACCATCACCCAAACGGACTCATCCTCTTCGACCGCCAGGTCGTGGTGGTAGACGCCCTCGAGCTGCCAGATGGTCTCGCTGTCGAAGCCGATGCGCGCGACACCGAGGTCGGCACGGTTGATGACCAGGTCACCGTTCGGCAGAAGCTTCGAGATCGAAACGCCGCCGCCTCGGGTTCCGAAGACGTCGCTGTGCCAGCGGTGCAGCTCTTTCCCCTCGAGAGAGAGCAGAACCGTATCCCCCCAGGGCTTCTTCTCGCCTTCGGCACCCTCGAGGCCCGCACCCCAACCACAGTAGTTGTACAGCGCATGCCCCGGGGCCGCCCGGTCCACCTCGTGGATCGTGAGGCCGGCCTTGTTCCGGTGCGCCTCGGGACGAGACTCCGCCAGGTAGCCCAGTGAGCGCAGGTCCTGTCCCTTTCCCCGCCGACGGCCCTTGCGACCACGACGCTTGCGCTTCTTTCCGCCCTTCTTCTTGCCTTCCGCTTCCTCGTCGGCTTCCTGGGCGACGGAGTCGTCGTCCGAACCGGACAGCTTCACCGTTCCCGAGGCAAAGAGAACCGCAATCACGCCACCAACCGCGGCAGCACCGATCAAACCCGATTTGACGGCCGACATGAGGGGGGCACCATGCGTCGACCTCCGAGCAGCGTCAAGAACGCGTGCCGGATCGGCGCGACCGTGGCCGAGAGAAGTTGTCAGCCCCTGCGGAGCGGTACCCGAGGCTTTGCACCACCCCCGTGAGTTCACGCGGAGAGCAGTCCAACCACCGCCGCAAGAACGATGGGGACGGGAACGGATCGGCGTTGGCGGCTTCCACCGCGAGCGCAGCCGCGACGCGCTCGGCAACATCGACCCTCACCGCCATCACGCCCATTGCGACGAACCCCAAACTCGGCAATCCACGGTGATCGAACCCATCGGGAATCGTCCACGACGGCTGGTCACGGACCACCGCCTCGGCACTGGGCCGCTTCATCCACGCCCAGCACAGCGCGTGACGAACCGCCAGGTTCTCCGCGCTCAGGCTCGCCCGCAAGTAGACCGCCACCGGTCCAACCGCCACACCCGCTTCGGTCAGTTCGGCCTTGTCCGCAACCGTCAGTGCATCCAGTTCAGCGCGGACCGCAGCCGTGGCCACCGAGCCCAGCGTCTGCTCGAGCCGGTACGCGAGACCACGAAGTGAGGCCGCCGCGGAGTCCTGCAGGGCACAGAGCCCTCCAACGACCCCCTGCACCGCGTCCACACTCCAGGCCTGGAGCCGCCGCTGTAGTCGTGTCTTCGCCCCCGCCGTCCACCCCTGCGCATCGACGACCAGCTCGGGGTGCAAGAGTTCCTTGCCCCGCCGCCACCGCCCGAGCGAAACGCCCTGACACGAGATCTGTGCCCGGGCATCGATGCAAAAAGCATCGTGGTCGGCTTCCACGATCGACTGCACCAACTCGAGGGCGTCATCGATCTCCGGTTCAGCATCTCCGATCGCCAGACCTGCGAGCGCCGCGAACGGGTTGTTCGGATCGGGGGCCTCCCCCCCGGTTGCACGCGCCTTCGGCAGCGCTCTCCGGCGGCCCGCCGGGCGCGCACGGGTCCCCACGGTTTTGGCGACGAAGCGCTCGGTCAGCCGTTGGTGCAGCGCGTCGCTGATTCGGTCTTCGATCGACCGCGTGACCTCTTGCCAGTGGGACGCACCCGGCACCCATCGCTCGTGGTTGGCGATGTACGTCCAGGTCCGAATGAACGCCATCCGGGTCATCAACGTATCGATGTCCCCTTTGACGTCGTCGAGTCGATCGATACGGCGTCGCATCCAAGTCTCGTCGATGCGGCCCGTGTCGCCGGTGAGCTGGTCGTAGATGCGCGCCAGCAGCTGCACGTGGCTCTCGAGCATCAGCTTGCGAAAGTCGGGGATTCGGCAGACGTCCCAGAGCAACGCGACCGCCTCCGCGCCGTGGGCACGCTTGCGGACCGACGACAACCGACACAGCTGGCTGAACGCGTCGAAGTCGTCCGCCTGCTCGAGCATGCGGATCCTCTTGCTGCGCCTCGGCCGGGCCCTCAGCGAAGCTTCGAGGTCCTGAATCGATCCGAAGTCGAGATCGCTGCTGCGCCACACGACCTGACGGACCGGCTCGAATGTGTGGTTTTCGATCGCCCGGACAATCTGATCGTCCAAAGGCGGGTTGGGGCGCAACAGAGCAAACGTCCCGTCACGTGTGTATCGACCCGCTCTCCCGGCGATCTGCCCGAGCTCGCTGGGGTGCAAGGGGCGGGACTGCCGACCATCGAACTTGCTCGTCGATGAGAACACCACTCGATCCAGATCGAGGTTGAGCCCCATGCCGATCGCATCCGTCGCGACCATGTACTCGACCTCCCCCGACTCGTACATCGCGACCTGTGCGTTGCGGGCCCGAGGCGACAGCGCTCCCAAGACCACTGCGGTCCCACCGTGCCGCTGCCGCAAATGCTCCGCCAGCTCATAGACCTCGGCCACCGAAAACGCGACCACGGCCGTGCGCGGCGGCAACGCGGCGACCGAGACCAACCCGCCGTAGGTCAGCTTGGAAAACCGAGGGTGGCGCTGAATGTCCGCCGTCGGAACGAGTTCCTGGATCGCGGGCACCATCGTGTCGGAGCCGAGAAACCAGGTCTCCTGCGTACCGCGCAGATTGAGCATCCGGTTCGTGAACGTGTGGCCGCGCTGGCGATGCGCGGCCAGCTGAATCTCGTCGATGCACACGAAGTCGACATCGAGGTCGACCGGCATCGACTCCACGGTGCAGATCCAATAGCGCGGACGCTTCGGGATCCGCTTCTCTTCGCCGGTGACCAGAGCGACCTGCTGCTCCCCGACGCGCGCAGTCACGCGGTCGTACACCTCGCGGGCGAGGAGCCGCAGCGGCAACCCAACCATCCCGGTCCGGTGCGACAGCAGCTGCTCGATCGCGCGGTGGGTCTTGCCGGTGTTCGTCGGGCCGAGCAGCGCCGACACGCCGGCCCCGGCCCGCGCTGTCAGCCCCGATGCCACCACGACCTCGGGCCCAACTCAGGGCTCGCCTCACGCGGGAAGCCCGGACGCCTCGAAGCCGGACGCCTCGAAACCAGACGCCTCGAAGCCGGACTCGACGAAACCGGACTCGTCACGCTCAGGATGCGCGAACGGCTCGGACGAGTCCCGCGATGAAGTTGCTGACGAAGTCGTCGCGGTCGGGCACCGGAAACACGGGATGTCCTTCGCTGATGCGTCCGTTGATCATCAGAGATGCGAGACCGTGGAGCGACGCCCAAAACAGCAGCGCGGTGTTGTCGACATCGACGTCAGAACGGAACGCGCCCGCTCGAACGCCCAGCTCGAATGCTGCGCGCGCCTGCCGAAGGGGAGCCATGAGCAGGTCGCGCTCATCCTCCTCGACGCTGGCCCAGTCGACCTCGTCCCCCTGGAACAGCACCTTGTAGAGCCACGGGTTGCTCAGCGCGAACTCCGTGTAGCGTCGGGCAATTTCCCGTACCCGGGCTTCGGCATCGCCGAGCTCAGCGGACGGAGCCATCGCAGACAACAACGTGTCCACTCCATGCAGGCGAATCTCCCGAAGGATCGCTGCCTTGCTCTCAAAATGCTGGTACAGCGCTGTCGCGCTTACCCCGAGTCTCGCGGCGATCGCCCGCATGGTGAGACCGTCTTCGCCGAGCTCGCTGCCCAGCTGGATGCTCACCCTGACGATTTCGTCGTGAAGACCCGCTTTTGCCGGAAGCCTCACGACTTCACCGTATCACCGTTTACAACTGATGGGGTCCCGCAGGTAAACCGGATTCGGCCCAAAACGGGACCAATGGCGTCCATCCTGCGGACGAGATCTACGGATCGCGGCGCAGATCGTTGTTCTGGGTGCGCGGGGTGCCTCGTCAGCAACGGCGGCAACGCCACCCTTGAAAGCTATGTTAGTTTGTGAAACCTTGGCAACTCGGGGTAGGACCCGCGGTTCAACGATGTCACGTCTAACTCTCCCTTCCCTTCTTGGAGCCGCGGCTCTCTCTGTGTTCATCGTCGCCTGCGACGCCGACTCCGACCCGATGGGTAGCGACTCGCAAAGCGAGGGCGGGACCGAGGTCGACGACGACGAAACCGGAGAGACCGCGCCGGTCGATCCGTCGGCCACAACGGGCACGCCCGATCCCACCGCGACGACGGGTCCGGTCGATCCCACCGAGGACCCGACCGACGACACCGATACCGCAGACACCGCGGACACCGAGGACGACACGGTCGGCTTCATCGACGAGCCCGACGGCGGCGGCATCGCGGTCGAGTGCGACGTCTGGACCGACGACTGCCCCGAAGGTGAGAAATGCATGCCGTGGGCCAACGATGGCGGCAACTCCTGGAACGCCACGCGGTGCTCGCCCATCGATGCGAACCCCGGACAGGTCGGCGATTCCTGCACCGTCGAGGGCAGCGGCGTCAGCGGTGTGGACAGCTGTGACGCACGGTCGATGTGCTACTACGTCGATCCGGAGGTCGGAGAAGGCATCTGTGTCGGCTTCTGCGACGGCACCCCGCAGGCTCCCACCTGCGACACCGACTTCATCTGCACCATCGTCAACGACGGCGTCCTGACGCTGTGCCGCCCCGAGTGTGACCCGCTGCTGCAGAACTGTGAAGGTTCGGCCGCATGTCTTCCCGCGACCGGCTCCGAGGGCTTCACCTGCATCACCGACGCGTCCGGCGAGAGCGGTGCGTTTGGTGACCCCTGCGAGTTCATCAACGCATGCGACCCCGGTCTGTACTGCGCCGGAGCGAAAGTCGTCCCGGGATGCGTGGGCGCGACCGGTTGTTGCACGGACTTCTGCGACCTCACCGGCGACGACTGCCTCAACCCCGAGACCGAGTGCATCCCGTACTTCGCTGAAGGTAGCGCCCCTCCCGGGTTGGAGAACGTCGGAGCCTGCGGCATCCCTGCCTAGGCACGACGAGCACCGGAGTCAGCCCTCGCAACAAACCGTTCTTGGGTTGGCTCCATCCGCGGTGCCCACGGCGTTGACCGGGGATGGGGTGTAAACGCCCTGCAGGTGTCCCTCCGGTCGGTTTGCGCTTGACGCGCTGGCAGACTGGCACGCCGCCGTGTTGACGTGGCACGGACAGCGTCCCAGGCTCATCTGCATGCGGACGTGGATCGGCCTGGTATCGATTGTCGCGCTGGCGACGGGGGCCTGTGCGAGCTCGGAGCCGCTTCCGAGCGAGCAGACCACGAGTCTCGGCCCAACCGACGACGACGACGAAGCCACGTCCGGCACGACGGAGCCGGCGTCGACGAGTACGGAC
>CAJXVA010000130.1 GCA_913061055.1 uncultured Pseudomonadota bacterium | reverse complement strand
ACGAGATGTAGAGAGGTCTCGTGGGCTCGGAGATGTGTATAAGAGACAGCTGATACTCCGCTCTTCCAGACGTCCATCCTCGGCCCGGCGGGTGATCAACCCGTCGACGCTCACTGCGGCTGAGCTGTCGCGTAAGGACGCGAACGCCTCCCGTGCGGTCGCCCGTGCTCGCGGCGGCACGCAGGTTTCGAGCCAGTCGGCGCCTTCGAGGTCTTCGCTTTGCAGCCCCGTTGCCGCTGCGACTGCCGGGTTGGCCTGGACGACTCGGAGGTCGCCATCGAGCACGAGCAGCAGGGCCTGCACGGTGTCGACCATCGTGCGGAGTGCTTCTTCACTGCGGCCGAGCCGAGACTGAAGGGATGCGGCGCGCCGACGCAGAGCGACCTGACGACAAGCACGCTCGACGTTGGCGACCAGATCCTCAGGGTCGAACGGCTTGAGGATGTATGCGAACGCGTCGGATTTCACGGCCTCCGCGGCATCGTGAATCGAAGCGTTGCCGGTGACGAGCAGCACCTCTTGAAGCCCGTCTCCCGTCTTGAGCTGAGGGACGATTTTGGGGCCGCGAGCGTCGGGCAGCTGAACGTCGAGCAGCGCGATATCGAATCCGGCCGTGGCCAGCTCGAGACCGATCTCGGCGCTGTCAGCCGTCTGTACGACTGCACCTTCGCCCTCGAGGATCTCCTTGAGGTTCTCGACGAGGTCGGCGTGGTCGTCGATGACAATGATGCGTGCGCCCGCAAGCCGCATTCCGTCGAGTGTGCGCCGACCTCCGTCCGCAAGGGAAGGACCAATCTGAGAAACCATCGCGGCGCGTCACCGATCTACGGATCAGCTGTGCTGGAGGCGGACCGCCGCGGGAAGTGCAGAGAGACCCTGGCGCCTCCATCTGAGACGTTTTCCGCGGAGGCCCGACCTCCGTGGCGTCGGGCGATGCTCTCGACGAGCGCCAAGCCAAGCCCAATTCCCGAGGTCGTGGAAAGAGGGTCGAACGCATCACGCAGAAGTTGCGCTTCAAAGCCCGGCCCATGATCTCGGATCCAAAGCGCCAGCTCGTCCTCGGACGCGGTGACGCCAAGCCAAAGGGGGCCGTGTCCCCGCATCGCAGTGTTGGCGTTGCGGAGCAAGTTCACCAGGGCTCGCTGAAGAAGCCCCGCATCGGCGTCGACGCGGAGCCCCGGCGGCACCTCGATGTGTGCGGCCATTGTGGTGGGCAGTGCCGCCTCCTCCAGCGCCAGCGAGAACGCCTCCCGCACGTCGAGCGACTCGAGGCGGGTCGGCGCGTTGCGGGCCAGGTGCATGAGGTCCTCGATGATGCGATGGCAGTTGCCGACCTGACGCCCGATCTTCTCGATGTGTCCGCGAGTCTTCTCGTCGGCCTGGTCTCGTCGTCGCAGCAAGTAGATCGAGGACTGAATCACACCGACCGGGTTGCGGAGCTCGTGACCCAGGGTCCCCGCAGCTTTGCCGAGCATTGCGAGCCGGTTCCGCAGAGAGGATGGGTCGTCGAAGCGAGCCTGTGCAACTGCGGTGGTGATGCGAATCTCGGCGTCGTTCCAGCGGGTGAGGGACTCGCCGAGCGTCGGGGCATGCACACGTCTGGCTTCGGCAACCTTGAGCAGCGCGTCGATGTGCTCGGGAAGGGAGGCCTCGTTCAGCGCGGCGTCGGCCAGCGAAGCGCGAAGTGGCCCGGCGCGAGGATCGTCGCGGGCCGCGTTCCTGAGCCAGTCGCGATAGGCGGCCGGGTCGAAACCGAGTGCGCGCGCATCCTCCTCGGCCCGGTGCAGCAGGTCAGTACGGACCTTCTGAAGCCATCGCTCGCCGGTCAGCGGCCACGACATCGCATCCCAATCCGGCATTTCAGGATCAACTTCGGGCAAGAGCGCCCGTTCGCCAAGCCGCTTTTCTTGGACCTGGCGAGATGCGTCAAGTGCGCGACGCAAAAACTGCGCAGCGACGGCGGGAACCGCGGGATATGCCCATTGGAGCGCATGTCTGGCACGGACGTCCCCACCGAAGAGACTCGAATCCTGGTCGTGGACGACGAGGCCGCGGCTCGCAACGCGCTCGTCGAGCTGCTTCGCGAGGAGGGCTTCGCCGTGCACTCGGCGGCCGACGGCTTCAAGGCGCTCGGCCAGGTCGACGCATGGAGCCCCCACCTCATCATCACCGACGTGAAGATGCCCGGCCTCGACGGGTTGGAGTTGATGAAGAAGTTGCGCGAGCGAGGCGACATCGTGGGGATCGTCGTGATGACCGCGTTCGGGTCGGTGGAGAGTGCGGTCGAAGCGATGCAACAGGGCGCCGACGACTACCTGACCAAGCCGGTGCACTTCCCCGAGCTCTTGGTCGTCGTTCGCAAGGTCCTCGAACATCAGCGTCTTCGTCAGGAAAACTCGCTGCTCAAGTCCGAGCTGAGCGAGGCGGGGAGCGATGGCGTGCAGTGGATCGGGACGTCGAAAGCGTCTCGCGACCTCGTCGCGTTGATCCGCCAGGTTGCGCACTCCGACGCGCCCGCGCTGGTGCTCGGAGATCACGGTACGGGCAAGCAGCTGGTGGCCCGGGCGCTGCACGACTGGGGAGCGAGAGCCGAAGGCCCGTTCGTCACGGTGCACTGCGCCGGTCTGGAAGCATCGGTGCTCGAGGCGGAGGTCTTTGGTCATGTGGCCGGAGCGCTGCCCGGTACGACGTCGGCCCGTGACGGAGCGCTCGCTCGGGCAAACGGCGGCACGCTGTTGCTCAACGATGTGTCGGCACTTCCCGGCGGGGCCCAGAATCGCCTGCTTCGGTTTCTGCAAGAAGGGGTCTTCGAGCGCCTCGGCGGATCCGAGACCGAAACCTCCGACGTTCGCATCGTTGCTGCATGCGACGTGGACCTGCAACAAGTCGAGACGTTCCGAGATGAGCTGTACTACCGGCTCAACGTGGTGACGCTTCGGGTGCCGTCGCTTCGTCAGCGGTGGGAGGACCTTCCCGCGCTTGCGATGCACTTCCTGCAAGTGCAGGCCAAGCAACGCGGGAAACACATCCGCGGCTTCAGCGACCGCACGCTTCACGTGCTGCAACACTTCGATTGGAAGGACAACGTTCGTCAGCTCGAGCACTGCGTCGAGCGGGCCGTTGTGCTTTGCAACGAGCGAGAGGTGCAGCCACGCCACTTGCCGCGAGAGGTGCTCCATCACAGCCCGAGCGACAGTGGAGACGCGCCACGCATGCCCGGATCTTCGATGGCCGACATCGAGAAGTACGCGATCCTCAGTACCCTGGAGCTGGTTCGAGGATCGACGCGCAAGGCCGCTGAGATTCTCGGCATCTCGCCGCGCAAGATTCAGTACCGGCTGGCCGAGTATCGCGAGGCCGGACCCTCGGGCGTACCCGCGGTCAAGCCCACGAAATAGCGTTGGCTCAGGGCGAAGCGAAGGCGCGCTCGAGCGAGGCATCCAGCTCGGGCTCCCGGCGATCTGCGACAGCGTCCACGACTCGCTCGCGAAGCCCGGGATGGTCCTGGAACGAGCCCAGCGCCTCGACAGAGGCTTGTGCGATGGGCAGCTCAGCCTCGAGAATCATCTCGATCAACCGCTGCCACGCGGCATCGGTGCGTAGCATCGCGATCGCGGTCGCGCAGGTTCGTCGTCGGTTGTCGTCGAACGTGTGTTCCAGGGTCTCGACGAGCAGTGCCAGTGCGCCCTCGGGCCTGGCGGAGCCCAATGCCAGGATCGCGACGTCTGCTCGTTCGGCATCTGAGCCGTGAATGCGAGCGCGTGCGAGGGGGAGGTTGGCGTGGGGATCGATCCTCAGCAGTCCGGCCAAGCAGTCCATCGCGACCTCAGGGTCGGTTTCGACTCCGTACGCGAGGCGTAGCAGCGGTTCCGCCAGGTCTGGCCGGCCCCCCGAATCGATGGCTCGCAGCGCCGCGAGCCGAGCCGCACGCTCCGGGTCCGCCAGCATGGCTCCGGCGAACACCCACGCGCGAGGATGCATCTGGACCATCAGGGCCATCAAGCAAAGCCCCCGCAGACCGGCCGCGGTATCCTGACGGCCGCCCAACACGGGCTCGAGCTGGACGTGCTGCACCCCCGCCTCGAAGGGGTCATGCCCGGCGTGGTTCTGGTCGTACAGGGCCTGTGCGATCGCCAGCTTCCCATGGCACTGCGGGTCACGGGAGATCGGATCCTCGAGGAGGCGCCCGAAGGCCTCGAGAACGAGCGGCGTCAGGTCTTCGCCCCCGTTGCGCAGCGCTCGGGCGGCCACTGAAATCAGGTACCCCTGCTTGCCCCGAAGGACCCGTTGGAGCTCCTTCCGCGAGCCCGGCGAGTTGGGGGTCTGCGCAGCATCGCGAATCGCGTCTACTCGCTCTTCGAATCGCCGTGCCATGGGAGGAATCGTCCGACCGGTGGCGCGAATGTGCAACCAGCTTCGGGCAAGGTGTAACGCCAGGGGCGCCCGACCCGTCTCACCCGCGAGCCAGCCGTGGGCCCGGCCTCGCCGTGAGATGCTCCGTCGGCCCGAGAGACCACGTCCATGACCCACGCACCCAACAACCCCGTCCAAGTTGCCACCTGGTCCGCGCTCGAGGACCGTGCCCCTTCGTATGCGTTGGTCGCCAACGTCGATCTCGTCGTGACGCGCTTCGACGACCAAGTTTCGGTCCTGTTCGGGCGATGTCTTCACCGCGGGGCGCTGATGTCCGATGGCAGCGTCGTCGGCAACGACCTGGTGTGTGGAGTCCACGGTTGGGACTACCAACTCGACTCGGGCGTGAGTGCCTACGACAACAATGAAGCTCTGCATCGCTTCGAGGCGTGGATCGATACCGACAAAGACGCCGTGTTCGTGGACGAGAGCGAGGTCGCCGCTTGGCACGACGAACACCCGCAGGCCTACGACCGAGAGGCTTACCTCGGACTCTACGACGACCACCACGGTGGCCCCGAGGAGCCCCACAACAAGCGGATTCGAAGCCTCGCCGTGCTCGGCCCCGAGAAGACGGGACACCACGGGCCGGTGTCGTCGATGGGCGTTCCGCTGACCGAGTTGCCGCGCTGGGATTCGGTCCAGATCCTCACGGCCCAGCTTCACCGCAAGCCCCGGCTCGACGAAGACGCGGTCGGCAGCGGAATCACGATTGGCCCCAACGCCAAGAAGCCGTTGCACCTGAAGATTCCGCTGTTTGTCAGCGACATGAGCTTCGGGGCGCTGAGCGAGGAGGCCAAGGTGGCGCTGGCCAAAGGTGCGGAAGGTTCGGGGACCGGGATCTGCTCGGGCGAGGGGGGCATGCTCCCGGAGGAACACGCCGAGAACTCCAGGTACTTCTACGAACTCGCCTCGGCCAGGTTTGGCTGGAGTCTCGACAAGGTCGAGGGCGTGCAGGCGTTTCACTTCAAGGGGGGGCAGGGGGCCAAGACCGGCACCGGTGGGCACCTTCCCGGAGACAAGGTCAAGGGCAAGATCGCCGAGGTTCGGCAACTCGAGCCGGGGACTCCGGCCATCAGTCCCGCCACCTTCTCCGACCTCAACACCCCGGCCGACTTTCAAGCGGTGGCGGACCAGGTTCGGGAGCGCAGCGGCGGCATCCCGATCGGCTTCAAGCTCAGCGCCCAACACATCGAAGCCGACATCGACTTCGCACTCGCTGCGACCGCCGACTACATCATTCTCGATGGCCGCGGAGGGGGGACGGGGGCCGCGCCTGAGGTGTTCAAGCAGAACATTTCGGTGCCCACGATGATCGCGCTCGCCCGCGCACGCCGGCACCTCGATCGTCGGGGGCGCGGTGACGTCACACTGATCATCACCGGTGGGTTGCGGACCGAATCCGACTTCGTCAAGGCGCTCGCTCTGGGCGCGGATGGAATCGCGGTCTCGAACGCCGCGATGCAGGCGATCGGTTGCCTGGGCATGCGGGCCTGCCACACCAACAACTGCCCCGTCGGCATCGCCACCCAGAAGTCACACCTTCGGCGGCGGCTGGAGATCGACAAGTCCGCCGCACAGCTGACCAACTTCTTCGACACGACCGTGGGGTTGATGAAGGTGCTGGCCCGGGCGTGTGGACACGAACACCTGGGCGAGTTCTGCCTCGACGACCTCACGACCTACGACCGCGACCTCGCGTACCTGACCGGCGTGCCGTATGCGGGCGTCGTGCCGCTGTAACAGCGAGCCCCGCGCGCGATCCCAACCTCTTCACGAAGACGCTCCTTCTATGTGGACCACCCTCGGAACCATTCCTCCCTCGCAACTCGCCGATGCTCGACTGAGCGTGCACTGGGCGTCGCAACTCCCGGCCGCGGTCGCGGCGGCCGTGCTCCCGCACCGCGAAGACTACGGACACACCAACCTGGGTTGGGACTCCGCGACCGGAGCCCTGTTGAGCCGGGCGCTCGGAGAGGACACCGCGCTCTACGCCGGGCTGCAGGTCGGAGACCTCACCTGGATTGTCGTCAAGGACGGCGAGGTTGTTGACTCGCTTGCCGTTGACGGCCAGACGTTGGCGAAGGGGCAGGCTTGGTTCGCAGACGCGGTGGGCAAGGCGTTGGGCCGCCCGGTTCCTTCGTTCTCCCTGTTGGAGCACGACATGCCCGCGTCTCCCGTTCAAGACGGTGCGGCATTCGACGTCGGGGGGCAGGGCGCCGCGCGGGAAGAACTCGCACATTGGATCGCGAACGCTCATTTCGTCCTGGAGCGTTTTGTCCGGAGCGACCCCGCCGCGTCAGACGTGCGGCTTTGGCCGCATCATTTCGATCTCGCCAGCCTGCTCACGCTCGTCCCGCATGAGGATGCCGAGCAGGCCAAGTCCGTCAACGTGGGCTTCAGTTTCGGCGACGGTAGCTTCGAGCAACCCTATGGCTACGTCAGCCCGTGGCCCTATCCGGCCGACCGAAACGAGACGCCAGCGCTCGTGTACGGGGCGTGGCAGAACGAAGGCTTCTTCGCCGCGGTGCTCACCGGCGAGGCAATTCTCCAGGGCGGAGACGGACAGAGTCAGCGCACCGAACAATTCCTTGCGCAGGCATCCAACCACAGCCGCACCATGCTCGGTTTGGCCTCGGCCCCACGGCGTAGCGCGAAGCTCGTTTGGTACAAAGCGGCCGAGCCGGAGGAACTCGAAGAGGGGCGGGTCAAGAGCGTCACCGCAGGCCACCGAGGCGTTTGCTTGACGCGACACGAAGGGTGCTACTCCGCCCTGACCAATGCGTGTCCTCACCAGGGGGGACCGCTCGGCGAAGGATCGATCGAGAAGGGCTGGTTGCGCTGCCCGTGGCACGGATGGGACTTCCACCCCCATACCGGGCAGTCACCCGGCGAGCTCGAGGACGGTCTCGAGACGTTTGCGGTCGAGGTTCGGGACGACGGCGTGTACGTGGGCGTGGAGCCCGAGGACCCGCACGTGCGTGATGCGTCCGATGTCATGGCAGAGACCATGGTCGGCTGGGGCGTGAAGTGGGTGTTCGGGATGGTCGGGCACTCCAACCTTGGGCTCGCAGACGCGCTGCGTCGGCGGACCGAGGCGGGCGAGCTGGGCTACATCGGAATCCGCCACGAAGGGGCCGCGTCGTTTGCCGTGTCCGCCTACGGCAAGCTCACCGGACGCCCCGCCGCATGCCTCGCGATCGCGGGGCCTGGCGCGACGAACTTGCTCACCGGGCTGTGGGATGCCCATGTTGACCGCGCGCCCGCACTGGCACTGACCGGTCAGGTTCAGTCGCAAGTCCTTGGCCGCGGCGCGTTTCAGGAGATCGATCTCGAGGCAGCCTACGGCGGCGTGGCGCAGTTCCATGCCACGGTTCTGCATGACAGCCCGTTCGCGGAGCTGATGAACCTCGCATGCAAAAAGTCGATCTTGGGGCGCGGGGTGTCGCACCTGGTCTTCCCCGACGAGGTGCAGACGCTTCCGGTCGCCGATGCCCCCGCAGGGGGCCCGCAAGGCCGTATGCCCGATCTCCACGTCTCTCCTGCACCGGCTTCGCTCGATGCAGCCGAAGCTGCGCTCAAGGCTGCCAAGCGTCCGGTGATCATCGTTGGACACGGGGCGCGGTTCTCGATGGATGCGGTGCGCACCTTTGCCGAGGCGTTCGGCGTTCCGGTCGTCACCACCTTCAAGGCCAAAGGCCAGATCTCCGACAGCCATCCGCTCGGCTGTGGCGTCTTGGGCCGCAGCGGCACTCCGGTTGCGAGCTGGTTCATGAATGAGGCCGATCTCCTGCTGGTGCTCGGCAGCAGCTTCAGCAATCACACCGGCATCACCGACTACAAGACCATCGTGCAGGTGGACTTCGAGGCCGACGCGCTGGGTCGCAAGCACCCCGTCTCGGTTCCCGTGCTGGGGGAGATCGGCGTCACGCTCGACGCCCTGGGCCAACGGATGAAGGGGCATGCTGGGTTCGAAGACCAGCGCACCGAAGTGGCCGAGCGCTGGGTGCTTTGGCGCGGCGAAAAGCAGAGCCGCTTGCGTGACGACATGGGCAAGGGCCTGAGCAGCGCGACCATCTTCGATGCGTTGACGCGGCTCGCCCCCAAGGACGCCATCATGGCGGTCGACGTCGGCAACAACACCTACTCGTTCGGCCGATACTTCGAGGCCGACCAGCATGCCGTGCTGATGTCGGGCTACCTGGGCTCGATCGGCTTTGCGCTTCCCGCTGCGATGGGGGCGTGGGCGGCCACGCAGGAGGACGACCCGCGCTTCAAGGGGCGCAAGGTCATCTCCGTCTCTGGTGACGGGGGATTGGGGCAGTACCTCACCGACCTCACGACCTGGGTGAAGTACGGAATGAACATCACCCATGTCTTGCTCAACAATGGCGAGCTGGGGAAGATCAGCAAGGAGCAGCGCGTGGGCGGCTGGGATGTCTGGGAGACCTCCTTGCACAACCCGAACTTCGCGGATTACGCCAACAACTGCGGCGCGCTGGGTCTTCGCGTGACCACGGCAGAAGAGCTCGAAGCGGCGCTGGAGAAGGCACTGTCACACGAGGGCCCGGCGCTCGTTGAGGTGATGGCCGACGCGCTGCTCTTCTAGCGACGTTTGGGACCGTCCGTGCGAAGTTGGTCAGTTGGCGCGCTGGAAGAAGCGGGCCAACCGTTGCTGGTCGCCCGGGTAGTCGACCATCCAGAAATCCTCGACCCTGATCCCGGTGTTGACGCCGTTCTCTTCCCGAGCGCACGCTTCCTGGTTCGCGAGCAATCCCTGGGTGTTCCAAGCCGACGCTTCCCAGACCCGCCAACTCATGCGGCGGTCACACCGAGCGTTGAGCTGTGCGACACGAATCCCGGCAGCGCGGGCGGTACTTGCTCGTACGATCGCTTTGAACGGCGGCATCACGCCCGCGTCGGCGAGCTGGCGCGCGCGGGACTCTTGCTCGTCGAGGATGTCTCCGAGCTGTCCGTTGTGGACGGTTCGCATCATCGCGTCACCGACGAGTTCGATCGCACTGCGGAAGCGGAGCAGCTCAACCGCGAGTTCCTCGATCGCCCGGTTGACGACTGGCGCCTCGCCGGGATCGACCGTGCCCATGACGCAGGAGCCGCCCATCGTGAGTGCCTCCGGGCCCCCGAAGCGTTTCAGGGTGTTCTGGACCTCTTTGTTGATCTGCCCAGCACGACCGAGGGCGCCAGAGACTCCCCGCGTCCGGCTGAAGTTCGGCGCGCCCCCTGCATTGCCCGGGCTGATGTTCAGCGAGCGGTGGTGGAGCACCAGCATGTGCCGCACCTCGTGGGTCTCGAACCGCAGCGGCCCGCGAGCGATGGGGCGAATACTTCGGATTCCTGAGCTTCCTCCTCGTGACATGCAGTTCTCCTCATGTCCAGACGGCGCACCTTTGGCGATATTTACCGACATCTGACTTTTCTTCGAAGAATCATGTCGGAGAGACTCCGGCCTCGCGGCCGCTGCTTCTCCGTGGGTATTGTTCCCGCCATGAGCGACCCCTCGAAAGCTGCTGAGCAAGCCCCCGCGACGGGTGCTGAAGACGTGCGCTGGGACCTGTCCGATCTCTACAAGGACCTCGACGACCCTCAGCTCGACGCGGACCTCGCGGAGCTCGTCTCGATGGCCGAGTCGTTTTCAGCGGAGTACGACGGCAAGCTCGCCACCAAGCTCGGAGCATCCCTCCAGAGTCAGGCCGCGATGACGTGCTTGGCCGAGAAGCTCATGGTCTATCTGTTCCTGCGACGCAGCACGGACGCGACCAACCCCAAGATTCAGCAGAAGCTCGGCATCGTGCAGGAGACGTGGAGCCGCACCGAGGCCAACCACCTCAACTTCTTTGAGCACGAACTCGTCGCCATGCCGGAGGAGACCTACCAGGGGCTGCTCTCCAGCGACCCTGTGGTCAAGCGTCATCAGTCGATGATCGACAACGTGCGCATCAACGGGAAGTACCTGCTCGACGAAGGGGTGGAGCGAGCGCTGACCCTGCGTGGTCCGTTCGGGCCCTCGGAGTGGTCCGACTACATCGACGAGTGGGAGGCCGAGCTGCGGTTCGAGTTCGAGGGGCAGTCGATGATGCTCCCTCAGATCCTGCACGTGATCAGCAATCACCCCGACGGCGATGTGCGGGACCAGGCGCTGGGTGTGTTCAGCAAAGGGCTGACCGAACAGAAGTTCGACCGCTTGATGGCCCGGACGCTCAACGTCGTGATCGGTGCCAAGTCGGTGGAGGACGCCGAGCGCGGCTATGCCAGCCCGATGTCTGCCCGCAACCTTGGCAACAAGATCGACGACGCTACGGTGGAGGCGCTGCACGACGTGGTCGCCGAGACCGGAGCCAAACACGCGCGTCGCTACTACAACCTGCTGCGCAAACACCTGGGGCGGGACACGCTGCGCTGGAGCGATCGCAACGCCAAGCTCCCCTTCGCCGACAATCGTGTTGTCCCTTGGAAGGAGTGCATGGACACGGTGCTCTCGGCCTACGGATCGTTCAGCCCGACGCTGAGTGGACTGGTCTCGACGATGGTCGAGCGCAAATGGGTCGACGCACCTCCGGACGAGGGCAAGACCGGCGGAGCGTTCAACTTTGCGGTGTGCCTACCGGGCGAAGAGGCGCGGGCGTACAACTTCCTCAACTACATGGGCTCGACCCGTGACGTCATGACCGTGGCGCACGAGGCCGGACATGGCGTCCACGGGATGCTCGCGGCCAACGCCCAGGGACCGCTGATGTTCCGCGCGCCGATGGCCTACGCCGAGACCGCGTCGATCTTCGGCGAGATGACCACGTTCAAGTATCTGCTCGATCGAGCCGAGACCGACGAGCAGCGCCTGGTCATGCTGATGGACAAGTGCTCGGACCACATCAACACCGTGGTCCGCCAGATCTCGTTCTCCAACTTCGAGCGTCGTATCCACGAGGCACGCAAGGCGGGCAAGCTGACCACCGAGGACTACGCCGGCCACTGGATGGCCGTGACCTACGACTTCTACGGGAAGCCGGGCGATCTGTTCTCGTATGACCACACCGAGAACCTGTGGTCCTACGTCAGTCACTTCCTGCGTCCGTTCTACGTCTACGCCTACGCGTTCGGAGAGCTGTTCACGCAGTCTCTGTTTGCGGTGCAAGACAAGTTCGGTGACGAGTTCGAGGGCATGTACCTCGACCTGCTCAAGGCCGGCGGTAGCAAGGACGCGGTTCAGCTCATGGAGCCGTTTGGGCTCGACCCGCGGCAGGCGTCGTTCTGGAGCGATGGGATCGAGGGCAGCCTGGCGAAGTGGCTCGATGAGGCGGAGGCCATCAGCGCCAAGATGGGCGTGGAGTAGCGGGGGAGCCGCCCAGGCGCGCTCGCGGCCGTCCTGTGGGTTGTCCCAGGGCCTGGCGGAGTGCACCTGGGCCATCCGCCCCGGCGCGTCGGGGCTTAGCCTGCTAACCTTGGGACGTGGTCACGAAGGTCCTGGCGGCGGTCGCCATCTTGGCAGTTGCAGCGCGCTTGTTCGTGCGTCGCGACTCCGAGCTCGCGCGCCGCTTTCGGATCTTCGTCGATGTCAGCCTGCTGTTGATCGTGGTGCTCTACGGAACGCGGCTGATTCAGTTGTACGTCCTGTAGCGGCGGCGGGGAGCGGGCGGGAGGCCACCGGGTCCTGCCGGAGCGCGGAAGACAAACCGCGATCGCGTTGGCGTGCTGGCAACGCTCGAGCCAAGGACCCAGAGGAAGCGTCTGTACCTACGATAGAACGACGCTATTGTTGGCGGTGCTAGATTGGTCGCGAATGCTACGAAGGGTCGACCATGGCGGATGAACCGGAGCTCCTCAAAGCGGTCCTTGCTGCCCCGGATGAGGACGGCCCGCGGTTGGACTACGCGCGGTGGTGCGATGCGCAGCCCGATGCCGCCTGGAACGCACGGGCGGAGCTGATTCGCTTGCAGCTCGATACGGCTGGCTTGGACCCGACAAACCCTGCGGTGCATGGCAATCGACGTCGTATCAACACTCTCCTGGACACCTTCCGTTCCACGTGGGCGCAGCCCCTGGCCGCGTGGGTCGATGACGTGCAGTTCCTGCGTGGATTCGTCGGTCTCGTCAAGCTGAGCGCCCAGAGCTTTGTCGGTCATGCCGACGATATCCTCGCGCGGGCACCGGTGCAGCATCTCGACCTGGCGCAGGTCCGAGATGTAGACGAGGCCCTCGCCGACTCACCCGCGCTTGGCAACATCCGCTCACTGCGGATGGACCGAGGTGGGCTACACGACGTGCATGTGCAGTTGTTGGCCGCCTCGGCGCATGCGGCGAACCTGCGGTGGCTGTCCCTCGCGCACAATCATCTCACGCTTGCGACCGCCGAGTCGCTTGCGGCGTCGCCCCATCTGGGGAAGCTCGAGTTCGCGGACTTCTTGGGCAATCCATTCGACCCGTCGGAGCAGCTGGGGCTCGACAGCGGTGTTGTTGTCGCGTCGTGGATGCCTCCTGAGGCGCAGGACCTCGAAGCTCGATATGGGACCTTGCGCTGGCTGCATCGCGAACCACCGGTGCACCGATTCGAGGGGTAGGACACCCCTCGAGGGAGCCCCTGCGGGCCGTCGTGCCGAGCGTCACCCCATACGCGGGGCCGGGAGCTGGAGCGTTGGGTAGGCGAACGTGATCCACCCCGCGTTCACGAGGCCTGCAAGTGCTCCGGCGTCGAGACCAGGGCGCCCTGGAAAGGCTTCCCACCGCTCGGCGTCGGCGTCGGCCTGGAGCTCGCTCACCGCCTCACGGTGCTTCTTCATCTCCGCTGCGACGGTGTCAAAGCCCTTGCGAGCGCTCGCGACCCCGGCTTCTGCGGTCTCCACGTCTTGTCCTGCCGCATCGACCACGTCCTTGTTCTCTGCGGAGACTCGTTCTTTCTCCAGTCTCGCCTGCTCGACGGCTCGTTCGGCAGCCAGGACCGCTGCCCCTGTGGCCTCGGTTGGGGTCGCTTGGGCTTCAGCCCTGGCCTTGGTGAGTGTTCGAACCGCAGCCTTGTGCGCTTCGTCTGCGTCCCGGTCCGCAGCGCTGACCTCGAAAAGCACTCCGTTCTTTGCCCTGAGATTCTCTTGCGCCGTATGAAGCCGCTCTGCACGTTGGCGGCGGGAATTCTTGGTCTCGAAGGTGAGGACTGAAACCAGCTCGATGAGGTTGGCGTAGCCGTTGAGTTCGTTCCGCCATTCGATGATTCGGTCAGCCTTGTCTTCTCCGAGCACGCATGCGACTTCGGCATGCGTCATCGTATTGATGTTGGAGTTGAATGCCGCGGGGGGAGGGCCGGGGTCGCCTGGTCGGTCTAGGACCGGCGCGCCCGCGGCGTTGTTCTCATCCGCAAAGTAGCCGTTCGCGACCGCGGTGTTGATCGCGCAGATGATGAACCCGTCAGGCACAGCGCACTTGGGGAGCGTCGCGTGAAACTCCCACATTCGGCCCGGAAGCTCCTCGGTGGTGCCATTGTTCCAGTTGGCCTGGGTGACCCCTGGGTAGTTGTTGTTGGCGGCTCCCAGGATTCGCACGAGGGTGTCGGCGGTTTGCAAGCAAACCATGCGTCCTTGTCGTTCAAGCGGCTCAAACGTGAGACCTTTTGCGATTTTGATCGGCTGACCGACAGTGTTGCTTTGCTGGCCATTGGGGATGACCAGGCGGTCGTACTGGGTTGGGTGCTGTGTGATGCGCTCGGCGCCCTCGCCGAGAGTGTTCTGTAGGTAGTCGTCGCTGAAATCCCAGCTTCCATTCGTCAGGGTCGAGCTGCGCTGGTAGCAGTCGCGGATCTGGGCGGGGCCGCCACCGTACGGTCCTAACTCTACCTTGACTTTGTTTCCCTGTGGCGCTGCGTCGGCCTCCGGCACTGACACGCTCGTCAGCACAGCCTTTCGACCCATTCTTGCGCGCCCGGTCGCTGGAAAGATCCTGGCCTCGTTCTGATCTTCTGAGATGCTTGTTCGATCGTAGAGGTCTCCAAGATCGAACGCCTCTCGCCGGAACGGTTCTCCAAGATCGACAGTCTTGAACTTGCGCTGTTTGACCATCTCGAGCCCGCGTAAGAAGAGTGTTTTCACGTTCGCGGGAACGTTCTTGACCTGGAGATTCTTGTACTCAACCCTCCAGCGGGGGTGTGTCTTTGGCAGCTGCAGGAACGTTCGGTTCCTTGGGTTGAGAAGAATCGGGGTCAGCCCGCTGCGGCCGAACCAGTCTCCGAAACACTGGTTGTCCCGCGCCTTCTCTGCGGCGTTGAGCCCCACTCCTCCTCCGGCGGTGATGCAGATTCGCTCGCCTGCGTTCCATTGGGATTCGTCGCGGATCGCGTCGACGCCGTTCATGACCCTTCGGTTGGTATCTTTGTCGGTCCAGTCTTCCGGGGAGATCCACGGTGGCGTCCTCGCCTCGAGCATCTGGGGGTCCTCTGCAGCATTCGGGTCCCGGCTTATCGGGAGGACCTGCGGCCGTCCTGGTCCCGTGCAGATATCAATGTGAGAGGCATAGACCAGTTCGCAGGTCCGGTCGCTTGCGTCGTACAAACACAGACGATAAGGGGCGTCCACATCGGGCCAAACACGCTGTGCGGCCTCATTGATGGCGGCCAGGACGAGTGCCTTTGGCGGCCGATGGTCTTCGTGGTCTGCGTCGGGCCGTTCGCCTTTGAAGGCGTCTGGGTCCAGTCCCGTCGTTGACCCGATGCCCGTCTCCGGGTCTCTCGCCTGGATCAGCGCGACCCATTTTTTCTTCAGCCTATTGGGTGGAATCGCTGCTTCGTCGGGGAAGAGACGGAGGAGTTCCGCATCGATTCGTCTGCCGAAGTGCTGGGAGTTGAGGCCCGAGTCCTTCTGGAGACGCTCCCTCTCCTGCGCGCTCAGCAGCTCGCCTGTCATTTCGTTGTTGTCGAAGCCCGGGAAGCTCAACAGATGCGGTGGCTGGCCCAGTCCGTGTTCGAAGTACTTAGGCCACGGGTTGGGGAAACCGATGTGAAGGATGTCTTTGTCCGCGATTCTGCGCTCGCCGCTCCGGTCATGTCGCAACGTGATGTGGTTGACGACCGCCATCGGTCCACAGCCGATGATCACGTAGTAGACCGTGGGCGGGGGTTCGTTGGCCGTATTGGTCTGACGCAAGGCGACGTCGAGACGACGGCTTCGCCGGGTCTGGGGGCGAGCCTGCTGGTGCGCAGCCGCGGCGTTCTTCAGCGGGAGCAGTCCCAAACAGTTCCCCATCTCAGCGGGCCTCCTGACCGACGCCAACGTGCTGGAGTCGGGTCAATCGGCGGTATCGGCTCATGACAGCAAGGCCTTTCGTGTGGAGTCGGCGCGCACGTTCGGTCGAGTCGAGGCGATCTGCATCTCGGAGGGCATCGGTGACCCATGGGTGGAACGGGTCGCGCATGAAACCGATGCCGAGAAGGAAGATGAGCTGCAAGACGACCCCCACGCCCGCGCTCGTGGTCAGCCGGTGCGCTCGTGCCGAGTCGCGTGCCTGTCGTACGAGTTCTTGGACCAAGGGCTCGCCGAGCAGCTCGTACTTGGGTCGGTACATTTGATGCATGAAGTCGTGCAGCGCTTGGTCGTGCATGCTACTTGCCGCAACGACATCGAAGTCGTGGTCGCGCGCCCATGCCAAGGCACTTCGATACAGACCACCATCGGGACCGATGGCCGGCTCCATCTCCTCGGTCGCCTTCGTCAGCAGATCCGCCATGGCGGCCCGGCGTGGACCAGCCTGTTCGTTGCGCAGACACGCTCCTGCCCAGGGCAGCTGTGGGTCGACATCGAACTCCGCGCCGAGCAGGACCATCAGGGTGACAAAGCCGCATACATCGCTCTGCGTACGGAACCCATGCCGCTGCGCCCGAGTCATCCCGGCCTCGATCGCGGTTCGCGTTCGGGGGTCGGTGAGGATGAGGCAATGCTGGGGAAGCAGGCGCCAAAGGTGCTCCAGCACCGCTTCGCGCGTTTGCAGGCGCTTTCTCGGGTCGAGTGGGGTTCCTTGCTTCGTGGTCATTCGCTGAGCCTCGGCGCGTTGTTTCCAGCGTGTGCAGCGGACAGGGCTGCAATCGTGGCCCGATCGACTTCACCGGTCGGGGGGAGCTGTTGGCTCTCTTGAAAGCGGCGCAGCGCAGCGGTGGTGGCGTCGTCGAGGGTGCCGTGGACTGGGCCTTGGTAGAATCCGAGGTTCGCTAGCCGAGCTTGGGCGCCGTCGATTTCTTCGGCAGGGTTGAGGGTGCGCAGCGAGAGCTCATAGACCCGTTCCTCTTCGCCCTCTCCAACCCGCAACGTGGCGACACGAAGGTCTGGAGGTACGTAGGCCTCGACCACCCCGTTCGGATCTGTGGTCCCCGGAAAGGTCTCTCCACCATACTCGAGGACATAGGGGAGGTCGGCGAGCGGCTCATCCATTTCCATCAGTTGTAGGCGCAGCAGCTCTGGGACGCCCTGGACCCGGAACGTGTGGACTTTCCCGGTCGGGCAGGACTCCTCGCGTTCGTTGAGCGGGGGGATGTGAACCACGTCTCCGGGCTTGAGGACGAACGGTGTGTCCCGCGTGCGCTTGAGCTCCGCATTGTCGGGGTGGGACCACAGGGACTCCCAGAAGAACCCGTGTTGGTAGGCGATGCTGGAGAAGCACTCACCTTGTTTGACCGTGTATTTCGTCGCCGAACTCATTGGGCTCATTCTCCTAGGACTGCAACTCACAGAGGTTGTGCGTGAACGTAGCTCCATGCGGCACCGTCGAACTCGGGGAAGCAGACCTTGCAGTTGCCCGCTGCTCGGATCTCGCGAATCTCGGCCCGCCCCTCGTGGTCGAGGTTCCCGTTGTGTGCTCGGCCTGCGGGGTCGACGACGCGGTACGCCGCACCTGCGACTGGACGGTCTTGGCTGTCGAGCAGTTCGACAATGACGGCGTGAAGCGGAATCTCGGTGAGGTCCTCGTGGGGCCCGTCGGCGGAAAAGGTGGACAGCGCGACAGCGGCAGCAGAGCCTCCGGTGAACCCGCCCGCCGACCACTCGACGTATTCGAGCTCGCCGCACGCAAGTGCGTTGAGCGTACTTTCCGCGAGGCGGTCAGAGATCGGTGGCCACGCGCCAAGAAGGCTTGCGAGGGATCGGGCGCCCTCGGGCGTGCGCGCGAGCTCCCGGACTTCGGCCTCCACGTGCAGCGGAACCCCCACGAGGCGGCGGACGCAACTTCGTGCTGTCTGAAGGCGACCGAAGCCGAGTTCGACACGATACGTCACCACCTCACCGTGTCCGCGACCCTTGCGTCCCCCATAGCAGCCCGATTTCACCCCGAGGCGCCAACCGAGGGGACAGGTCGATAGGCTGAATCAATGGTCGATATTGCGATCGATTATTGGCGCCGCTGCGGCGTCGACCTGGTCGCTGCGCTCGAAAGGCGCTGCGAAGGGATGGGGGAAGGGCGCTGTGCACCAGCGCCTTCTGCGGGCCATAACGCGGCGGCCTACCCGCCCGCGAGAAGGAGGTCGCTGGCTGTTTCGTGACTCGCTGTGGCGCTCTGGTCTGTGGCGCCTCATCGCGGGCCAGCGCCACGCTCGAGGGACTGGAAGTCCCGAGCCCGAGGCGATGCGTTGTTCGCACTCTCGAGGGGCGGGGTGGGGGGCAGCGAACGGAGCGTGCGGTGGAGGGACGGAGTCGTGCCGGACCGAATTGGCGCTCGACGTCCGAGGGGCGCGGCAGCATGGGGCTTTCGTGGACGTACCGGTTGCCGACCCTTCCGAAGCGCTTCGTCAGCTGTATGAGTCCTTTCCCTACCCGCGCAGCGTTTCTGGTCTGGACGCGTTCAGGTCTGGGGAGCGTCAGCCGATCTGGAATCCGAAGACGAGCTACTCGGTGTTCTTCCCGGAGTCGAAGCCGCGGGGGCAACTCGATATCCTCATCGCGGGGTGCGGCACCAACCTGATGCCCGTGTTCGGTGCCTTCATGCCCGGCGCGAGGATCGTCGGCGTGGACATCTCACGAGCTTCGCTGGAGATCAGCGCGGGGCTCTGTGCGTCGCACGACATCGACAACGTGGAGCATCACCAGGTGGCGTTGGAGGAGGTGGCGTCGCTGGGGCGAACGTTCGACTTTGTCTGCTGCACGGGAGTGCTGCATCACTTGGCCGACCCTGCCGCTGGCCTGCGTGCGCTGGGCGAGGTCACGAGGCCCGACGGCGCGATCATGGCGATGGTGTACGCCCGCTACGGGCGGCAGGGCGTCTACATGCTTCAGGATCTGGCGTCGATGCTGGGCCTTCGCATCGACGAGCTGAGCGCGGCCAAGACCCAGAAGCTCCTCGCCCAGCTCCCCGCGACCCATCCGTTCCGGTCCGTGTATCGCGAGGTCGGTGAGGTCATCAGCATCGAGGAAGTGATGGACATGATCCTCAATCCTCGGGATCGCAGCTTCCGAGTTCACGACGTGCGAGAGCTGGTCGAGGATGCCGGACTCCGGTTCCATCGCTGGCTTGGCAACGCGCCGTACCGACCGGAGATGACCGCACTGGGGCAGGCGGGTCTTCTGCCCGAGGCGGACGCACTGGGTCCGTGGGATCAGGCCGCCGCGGCTGAGCTGGCGTTTGGGAACATCATCAAGCACAGCTTCGTGGTCACGCATCTGGGGCGAGCGACTGCGGCCGAACTCTTCGAGGGGATGGCGCTGCTGGATGCGTACCCGTCGTTGTCGACACATCTGAAGGTGGAGCACGCCGGAGCCAACCTCGTCGTCACGAACGAAGGCCACGGGGTGCCGATCGAGACCGCTGCACCGGTTGCGGAGATGGCGGCGTTGCTCAAAGCGTGTGACGGTCACCGGACAGTGGGCCAGCTGGCCTCCGCGTTCGGGGACTCGGTGGTGTCCGCGTATCGTCACCTCTACAACGCGGATGCGATCACCCTCTCGAAGGTGCCGCACGTCGCAGGACCGCCAGCGGCTCCCTAAACCGCTGGGTGCACCCCGGCTCCGAGCCGCGGTGTGAGGGCATCGAGCGCTTGCGTGCCGTCGCCGCGCAGCGCTACCGTCCGGCCGCCATGCTGTCTCAGGCCGCTCGTCTCTCCGTTGCTGCGTTGCTGGTCTCGATGACCGTCGGCGCCTGCGATTCGTCCAAGCCCGCCCCTAAGGCGACCACGCCCGACACGAAGGCGGCCGATACGAAGGCTGCCGATGCGAAGGCTGTCAAAGATCAGGCTGCCAAACGCGTCGCGATCGATCCCAAGGGCGCACCGGGCAAGAGCGCGTTCAAGAAGAAGTCCGACAAGACCCCGGAGCAGGCGAAGGCGTTTGCGGAGAAGACCGACAAGGAACTCAAGGAGCTGTGGACACGGTCGGCGAAGGCGCAGTGGACCAAGGCCACCGACATCACCGACGAGCACGACAAGGCCGCCGCGGTTCTCACCGCCGAGGTCATGGCGTATGAGACCAAAGCGATCGCCGAAGCCGCCACGTTCGATGGCGTGGAGGCCGAGCCCGATGTGCGTCGCCAGATCGACCTGCTCAAGGTCTCGAGCACCGTGCCCGCGCCCGACGATGAGGCCAAGCGCAAGCAGCTGGCGGACATCACCTCCAAGCTCGAGAGCACGTACGGCAAAGGGAAGTTCTGCACCAACCCCGACGACGAGAAGACCTGCAAGGATCTCGGCGAGCTCTCCGACGTGCTGGCGACCAGCCGCGATTACGACGAACAGCTCGCGGCCTGGGAGGGCTGGCGCACCATCTCCGTGCCGATGAAGGAGGACTACACGCAGTTCGTCCAGCTGGGCAACGAAGGTGCCAAGGCGATCGGCTTTGCAGACATGGGCGTGCTGTGGCGCAGCCGCTACGACATGTCTCCTGAGGCCTTCGAGCAGGAAATGGACCGACTGTGGGAGCAGGTCAAGCCGTTGTACGAGCAGCTGCACTGCCACATTCGTGCGTCACTGAGCGAGAAGTACGGGGAGGACAAGGTCGCCCCAGACGGCCTGATCCCCGCGCACCTCTCCGGCAACATGTGGACCCAAGAGTTCGCGAACTTGTACCCGATGCTCGAGCCTCACAAGGGGCAGCCCAGCATCGACGTCACCAAGGCGCTCAAGAAGAAGAAGACCACCGAGATCGAGATGGTGAAGATCTGTCTCTTATACACATCTCCGAGCCCACGAGACCTCTCTACATCTCGT
>CAJXVA010000129.1 GCA_913061055.1 uncultured Pseudomonadota bacterium | reverse complement strand
CGGCGAGCCGAGTCTCGATGGCTGCGACCGGTCAATCCCAGGCCGTCGAGGGCATTGTTTCCGTCAGCGCGAGCCAGTCGTTCTCGGCGCACCTGCTGCCGCCGGTCCTCGCTCGCTTGCGAGAGGTAGCCCCCGGCATCTCGGTCGACATCGTCGCGACCGACGACAAGATCGACCTGCTGCGTCGAGAAGCAGACATCGCGGTCCGAAACGTGCGGCCCGAGCATCCGGACCTGGTTGCAAAGAAGGTCGGTGAGACCGACGGGCATCTGTACGCCGCGTCCAGCTACCTCGAGCGCGTCGGTCGACCCATGACGCTCGAGCGGCTCCAGAGCTGTGACTTCATCGCGTGGGATCGCGGTCCGCAGGTCCTGGAGCGTCTCTCGGTGCTCGGCCTCGAGCTCGGCCCGCAGAACATTCGCTACGCCTGCGGGAGTCACCTCGTGCAGTGGGAGATGGTCAAACAGGGGCTCGGGGTTGGGGTTCAGGCGAGCCTCGTTGGCGAGGCTGAGCCGCGGGTCGAACGCGCCCTGCCCGACCTCGAGTCGGTCGGGTTCCCGATCTGGCTGGTATCCCACCGCGAACTTCACACTTCCAAGCGGGTGCGCACGGTGTTCGACCTCTTGGCCGAGATGCTGGGCGACTCGTAGCGCGGAGGGTCAGCTCAGCAACCGGGCTGCACGCGAAGTGCCGCCCCTTGGCGGTCGTCGTTCGACCAGCGGCCCGCGACCAGCGTCCGCACGGTCCATGTCGATGGCCCCGCGAGCTCCGGCGAGTCGCTGCCGTCCTCGTCTTCGTCTTCGTCTTCGTCTTCGTCTTCAGAGACTGGGTACTCGGCCGGGACAACGGCCAGGAGACCATTGAGCCCATCGTCAAAGACGAGTGCGGCGGTGTCCTCCCCCCACGTGATGGCGCCAACGAGCAGCGGCGGGTCGACGGGGTCGAGCCAATCGACGTCGAGCGCGTCGAAACCATCCTCCCGCCACCACCCCAGGGTCGCGCGATGCGATTCCGTGCCGCAGCGGCTGTCTTGGGTGAAGTCCAAGGCGGTGAGCAGGGCCTGTGCGGGCCGCGGGGAAGAATCCACCCACCGTGCATGGGCGACGATCGAGGCGGCCGTTTCGGACTCTGGCACGTCGGCGAAGGCCCCGAGGGGATGGTCCCAAACGGCTGCCGAGTCGAGCGTGGCATCGGCCGACGCCTGTGCTTCGAGCCACTTGACCCCCACCGGCATCGACAGTGACTCCGACGCCACCGGAGCCCAGCGTCCTTCGGTGCCGCACCCCTCGATCGCGTAGCTGACCTCGAACACCCGCACGTCGGCAGAGGGCCGGCCGATCCAAGGCTGCCCGACCGTGGCACTGCACGGACCCAGCGGACCAAACACCCAAACCGAGTCGGCCGGCGATTCGACCCCAAACTCGACGAGGTCCTCGGCTTCGACGGGAAACGCTTCGCCGAACTTCGCGGTGTGTCCGTGGTACGTCAGCCGGTGCAGTCGGTTGTAGAGGATGGGCCGGCTGTCGTCGATGAAGTGCACCACCATCGCGAGGCCCGGCTTGCGCACGGCGGTGCCCAGAGGCGTGACGCCGTCGTCGACGAGCCACGCGTCACCGTCGGCCAACGCGCGCTTCGCGGGCACCGAGAAGATGACCGCGGAAGGCCGCGTCAGCGCAGGGGTCTTGGTGGCCGACTCCCCGATCTGGACCTTCACGCCCGAGGACTGGTTGCACCCAAACATCCCCAGGAATGCGCACAGAGCTGCAGCGCGCCGCATCATCGCAACCGGTGTAGCACGACCGTGATCCGAACGAGGGCCATCGGACTCTTGGGGATCGATGAAGCGAATCTCGGCGCTCCTAGCCCTCCCCTTGCTCCTCAACGCGTGCGCCGCCGAGGACGACGTCGTCGGCGAAGCCTTCGGCGATGTGGTCTTGCGCACGACGTCCGCCGTCCCGAGTCTCCCGGGCCTGTATGGCCTGGAGTTCGAGCAAGCCGCCGGCACTCAACGCGCCTACATCCTGTACCTGCCCCCCGGCTATGACGAAACCCGTCCCGAGCCCTACGAGACGATCTTCATGTTCCACGGTGGGGGACAATCTGCGCTGGAGTTCGCCGCGAGCCCCGGGATGCTGAAGCTCCACGAACACGCCGAGGACGACGACCGAATCGTGGTGTTCCTGCAGGGACGCATCGGAAGCTCCCTCACCACCGCTGGTTGGTGGGTCACCAACCCTGCTGTTCGCGACGACCTTGGTTACACCGAAGAGCTTCTCGACCATCTGGAGACCGAGCTCAACGTCGACACGGATCGGGTCTTCGCAGGTGGCTACTCGAACGGGGGTCGTTTCGTGCACGAGCTCGCCTCGGAGCTCTCGGATCGGTTCCTCGCGTACGCGGCCGTATCTGCATACTACGGCAACGTGCTGTCCGGCAGCCCGTCCGGTCCCCCTGCCGGGACGATGGTGCCCTTTTTTCTGTCCAACACCCTCACCGACACCACCGTCCCCTACGGCGGAAGCGCTGGTTTTCCCTTCTACACCCCGGCCCAAGACGCGTACGACAACTGGTACTCGGACAATGGCTGCACCCTTTCGACGAAGACCTACAACATCACGGTCGCCTCGTATGACTCGACGGCCTGCGTGAGCGGGACCTACCGAAACATTCTGCAGTTCGTCAGCGTCGACGACGTCACGACATCAGCGCACCACGCCTGGCCGACGTTCGGCAACAGCGGGTACGAGGCAACCAACGGCATGGTCGGGTTCTGGGACGCCCAATAGCCTGCTACGGTGACCGCGGTGACGGTCCGGACCCTTCACGCGCGCAACGTCGTCCTTGGTGAAGCCAACTCGCTGCGCGTGGGTCCGGCAACGATTTCGATCGAGGGCGGGAAGATCACCGGGGTCCTCGAAGGCGAGGCCCGCGGCGACGTCGATGAGGACCTCGGCAATCACCTGGTCGCCCCCGCCTTCATCAACGCCCACACCCACCTCTCGATGGGGGGATTTCGGGGGTTGATCGGCAATGACGCGTTGCGGGGCAACGTCGTCGAAGACCTGTTCTACAAGCTCGAGACGGCGATCAGCGCCGAGGACGTTCGCGCGTTCACCCGGCTGGGCGCACTCGAGAGCCTGCGGCACGGCGTGGCTCGCGTCTGGGACCACTACTACTTTGCCGAGTCCATCGCAGCGGGCATGCACGATGTCGGCCTCCGCGGCGTCATCGCCCCCACGCTCCAGGACCTCGATGGCCCGGGTGTCGCGCAGCGAGAGGCTCAACTGCAGGCGACCGAGGCCCTGACCTCGGAGTCCTGGACCACGCGGGGGATTCACGCAGCTCTGGGGCCCCACGCCACCGACACGGTCAGCGCGTCGCTTTGGAGTGATGTCGTGTCCGTCGCCCGGGCCCACGCGCTGCCTGTGCACGCGCATGTCGCCCAGTCGATCGAAGAGTACGCGCGCATCGACGAGCGGCACGGCCTCTCCCCGGTCGCCTGGCTCGAGTCGATGGGTGTCTTGGCCGACGTCCCCGCCTTGTTGGCTGTCCACGCGATCTATGTGTCCGAGCGCGACCTGCAGCGACTCGACCCGTCGCGACATGCCCTGGGATACTGCCCGTTGTCGCAGCAGCAGTTCTGTTTCCCTGCACATGTCCCTAGCTGGCAGGCGGCCGGCATTCCGTGGATCGTTGGAACCGACTGCTCGGTGTCGAACGACTCGATGAACGTGCAACGCGAGCTGGTGAGTGTGGCCGGCATTCGTGGCTTCCGTCCCAGCAGTGGAGAGGCGTTCGACGCCTTCCGGCGCGCACCCTCGGTCGAGGCGGCACAGGCTGTCGACGCCGGGCGAACCGCCGACCTCGATGCACACGGGATCCTCGCCGAGCCCAAGACCCTGCTGGGCTCAGTGTGGAGCGTGCCCGGCCGACTCCACCCCGCCTTTACGGCCGGCGTGATCGAGGCCGGTGCCGAAGCCGACCTCGTGGTCTTCGACCCGGACCATCCCTCGCTGTGGCCCGGCCGCGATCTCTTGCGTGCGCTAGCCTACTGCGACACGTCGAGCGCACTGCACGGGCTCATGGTCGGCGGGCAGTGGCGCATCGAACCGGGGCGGCTGAGCGCGTGGCTAGAGTCCGACGTGGTTCGCGATGCCACGACCGAAGCCACCGGCAGGCTCGAAGCTCTCGCCAAAAAGCTCTAACGCCAACGTGGTTGGCACGGCAGCGCTTTACGACAGGGGAAGGACCTGCCAGGCTGCCCCGGCATCATGGAGCGGCTCCTTGAAGGTCTGTGGAACCCCCTGTTGGGTGGTTTCGTCCTGTGTGCTGGCCTGCTGTTGATGGTGGGGACCGGCGTGCTTCCATTGCGCCGACTCGGCCGCGTCGCACGAGGGTGGCGAGTGGGTACGCCCAGCGGCCCTGCCATCCTCGTGGCGACCAGCGCATCTCTGACGACGATCACCGCCGCGGTGATGGCCGTGACGCTCGCCGGGCCTGGAGCGCTGGTGTGGATGTGGATCGCCGGGCTGCTCGGCATGGGCTTGCACTTCGGCGAGGCCAAGCTCGCGCGCCAGGCCGCTGCACAGGGCAAGCCTGCACTCTCGGGCTGGGCGACGGTGGGTCTGCTTGGGGTCGCGCTGTTGGGCGGCGGGTTGTGGCAAGGCAGCCAAGCCTCAGTGGTCCTCGAAGCGAGCCTTGGGCTCCCAGCGGTGTTCGGCGCGGCCGCGGTTGCCGTCATCGCTCTCGCCGCGTCCCGCATCCCGAGTGTGACCACCGTGGTGATCCGGTGGCTTCCGTTGCTGGGACTCACCGCGTTCGTCGCGGTCTTCGTGGGCACCGTCTCCGGCGACCCGTTCGCACTCAAGCTCGCACTCGGCGACGCAGTCAACGAGGCGTTCGGCCTCCAGAGCGCCACGGCGGGGACCGTCGGCGGTGCGCTCTCGGTCCTGATCGCGCACGGCATGATGCGAGCGGTCTGTGCCGCAGACATTGGCGTGGGCGCGGCCGCGGCTGCGGTCACGCACAACGACGAGGCACTCGCACCCGATGACGCGGGCGCCTCGGTCATGGTCGTTCCGACACTGGTCGTGGGCCTGCTCGCGACGATGGCCGGCCTCGCCGTGGTGTCCTCCGTACCCGAGCCCCCCATCGCTGCGGACCGCCTCTACCCGCTCGAGCGTCCCGACTCCCGCGGACTCCGGGCCAGCAAGCAGGTCGGACAGACCGTTGTGCTGACCGCGGACACGCCCATGGAGAAGGGCCGCGAGTACGCCATGATGCTGCGGGCCGACCCGCGCGGCCACAAAATGGCCAAGCTCCTAGACCGCGAAAACGCGGTGATTCTCCCGAACTGGGCCGTTTCTGCCAAAGTCGACACCGTCATCTTCCGCGCCCGAGACCCCCGCCGGGCGAGGCAAGCCTCGTGGGACATGACCGTGCCCTGCAAGCGCGAACTCTTCGGAGGCGAAGGGGCGGACCAGTTCGTCCGGCTGACCCCCAAAGACCCCGAGCTGGTCTTCAGCAAGTTCGCATCATTCCACGAGCTCGACCCTGCGCCCTACGTCAACGTCGGCGACTTCAAGTTCGTCGGCTCGGTTGCGCTCGCCAACAGCCCGGATGAGGACCTCGGCGAGCACCTTGCGATGTTCGAGTACCGAGGCGAAGACTCGGCGTTCAACCCTCGGTTGCACGAGTTTTTCCGCAACCAGTACAGCGGCCCCTTCGTCGACGCGGACGGCGAGGTCCCGCCCGTCGCGTTCGCGGCAGCCGAAGGCTTCGATGCCGAGTTGGGCTCGAAACTCTCGGTTGAGTTCCGGGCCGACCCTCGCGGCATCGACATCTTGCGCGTCAACCGAGTCGGCACCCTCGAGGCGCCCCCTTGGAACAGCCTGCTCGACCTTCAGGAGATCATCATTCGCCATGCCGACGGCCCGAACAGCGACATCCGGGTCCCCGTCGCCGCGCGCCTCGACGACAAACGCATTCGCATCGACGTGCTCGATCCAGCGTGGGAAGACCTCCGAAAGGTCGCGCAGGACGACAAGCTCAGCGGACCCTATGCGGTTCTTGCCGACGTCCCCTTCGCGCTCGAGGTACACGGTGGTTCTCGGCTTCCGCCCGCCGCCGAGTCGCGGCGCAGCCTGGTCCCCCTCCACGACGATCCTCGCCCACGCGGCCCCCAAGAACGAGAGCTCTACGAGCCGCACCCGACGGAACTGATCGCCGCCGGATTCAGTCCGCCGTACCGGCCACGCGCCGACGTCCGAGCGCTGGTGCGACAGGTTCAAGATCGACAGCCCAGTTGGGGCGGCCAGTTGTTCGGCATCGCGGCGCTTTTCCTCGCCGCCAGCACCACGCTCGGCTGGGCCCTGCTCGCCCGCGAACCCGCCCGCCGACTGCTCGGACAGGGGGGATCGGTCCTCGTCCCGCTTGCCGTCTGCGCGCTTCCGGTGCTCGGCGGGCTGCTCGCCTCCTCCGTGGTCGACTCCGTCGCCTTGTTCGCCTATGCGTTCGCCGTCGTCCCGGTGCTCGGGGTTCTGGTCCTGAACCTCGCAAAGGTCCGGGATTCCTCCCGCAACTGACGAATTGCGACCGACAGTCGCAACGAAAACGACAAACCTATTGAACGCGCCAGCTGCGCGGCGTAGCGTGGGCCTCATGAACGGGATGGTCGATTCGACGAAGTGGCTCGCGCTCGCCCTGGGCTGCACGTTGGTGGCGTGCAGTTCGGCAGGCTCCGACGAGGTCGCCTCGGCCGAAAACGGCGGCACCGGGGGCCCGGCCTCCGGGAGCGCGAGCGGAGATTCTCCGACCTCCGGCGACTCCGACAGCGACGCAGGGTCGGCGGTCACGGGTACCTCCGGCGCCGACGAGAGCGGCACGACCGCGGTCGAGCCCGAGTTCGAACCATACCCGGCGCGCGGCGTTCGACTCTCCGAGGTCTACGCCAACCAGGGCGTCGGCGTCCCCATCGTTCGCGATGGCGCGTGGGTCGACGGGAGTGGTCGCAACGCGGCGCTCATCCCCGAGCGCACCACCCTGATCCGCGGCTACTGGGACCTCGATGAAGGCTTCGAGCCACGCGTCATCATGGCGCGGCTCATCATGAGCTATCCCGACGGCACCGAGGAGATTGCGGACCGCACCTTCGAGGTCGACGGACCCAGTGAGCCCCACGACATCGACTCGAACATGTACTTCGTCATCCCCGGCGAGCTGCTCCCGGTCGGCGTGAAGTTCCAGATCGAGTTGTACGAGACGGAGTACGGCTACGAGAGCCAGCCCGAGCCCGAGCAGTTCGCGTACCCGCCCCAGCCGGGCTTCCTTGGGGTCGAGGACAAAGACCTCGCGCTCAAGATCGTACTGGTCCCCGTTCGGCACGACGCGGGTCCCGAGTGTCCCGCCGCGCCCGAGGTCACCGACGACGAGATGCAGTACCTCTCGGACCAGCTGTTCATGCAGAACCCGGTCCAGCGCGTCGAGATCGAACGTCGCGAGCCGACGACCTACTCCGGGTCGCTCAACTCCTTCAGCCCACTGCTCGGATTCCTCGCGGACCTTCGGGCGCAAGACAACGCCGACCCGGCCGCCTACTACTACGGCGTTGTGCGGCCGTGCGACGGCGGAGCCGACGGTGTCGGCGGCCAAGCGATCAGCATCCCGGACTTCCCCACCCTGGACAACGCCTGGACGCGCGTCTCGATGGGTCGCTGGTACGGCAGCCTGAGCTCCACGGCCAACACCTTCGTGCACGAGGTGGGGCACACCCAGGGCCGCCGCCACGTGTACTGCAACGGCGACGAGGGCGGACCCGATCCCTCGTACCCCTACGAGGCGGGCGACCTCGGCGTGTGGGGCTTCGGCATCCTCGACTTCACGCTGTACACACCCACCAACGGCAAGGACTACATGACCTACTGCGGCAACACGTGGGTCAGCGACTGGACGTGGGGCAAGGTCCTGCCGTTCATCGAAGAGATCACCGGGTGGGGTGCCGCCGACGCAGCCCCCAACACCCAGCGCCGGGTCCTCGTCGGGCTCGTCGATCCCACCGCGGGAGAAGAGACATGGTTCATCACCCAGGGCGCGGCAGAGGGTCTGGTCACCGACGGCGCCGAGCCGATTCACCTCCGCCTGCCCGGCGTGGGCGAGCGGACGCTCGAGGGCGTCTATGGCCCGATGGGCGACGGGGATAGCTACGTCGTCGCGGTCGACATGCCGCCGGAGATCACGGTCTCCGAGCAGCTTCAGATCACGCGCGAGCACGACGGCCAGCAGCTTCAGATCTCGGAGATCCGAAGCGGCAGCGACACGCTTTCACTCGCCCGCTAGGGCGGTGATGTCGTCGGCGATGGTCGCGGCTCGTACGCGGCCAGGATAGACGTGTCGAACGACGCCCTTCGCGTCGACGACGAGCGTGTGCGGCACCGCGCCAACCCTCAACGCACGAGCCATTGCGCCGTCGTCGACCGCGACGGGAAGCCCGAGGCCGCTGTTTTGGACGTGGGCCGCGGTGATCTTGCGGCGCTGACCGGGCGAATAGCCGCCGCCCTCCCAGTTGACCGCGACAAACTGAACGTCATCTCGCCCGGCATACGCGTCATCCAGTTCGTCGAGATCTGCGAGCTCACTCTGGCACGGGCCGCACCAGGTCGCCCAGAAGGTGACGATGCTGACCTTGCCGAGCAGGTCGGCATACTCGAAGCGTTCGCCATCCAAGCGCTGGACCGCGAACGTCTCCAGCGATGTTCCGGGCGCAGCCGGTCCCATCGAGTCCCAGTCTCGCGCAGCGTTCATCGCGTCGTAGGCCCCGATCGACAACACGCCAAGCAGCACCACGGCGCCGACGATGGTTTGCAGTCGCTTCATGCTTTCGCCTCGGTCGCGGGTTCGAACGGAATCGATTTGCGGGTCCACAGCGCCAGACCTCCGGCCGCCGCGGCACCCACGAAGTCGGGCCACAGCGTGGGAATCGACAGCAGCCCAAAGGTTGTCAAAATGTGGGCCAGCGTCCCGATCACGACCAGCGGCAGCAGGAACAGGCCACCCCGATAGCTTCGGCGTCCGCCGAGCAGGGTCTCGACCAGGACCAGCACCACGATCGGCGTGAGCAGAACCCGGGCAACCCCCGCGGCCAGCGCCACCAAGCTGTGGGTAGAAACGACCGTCGCGATCGTGTCCGTCATTGGGTAGAGCGCAGTCCCGACGACGTAGAGGGTTCCCAGGACCAGTCCGTCCCGCTTCCCTTCGCCGCTCGTCAGCTCCGCAACCGTCCGCCGGGGGGCGAGGAGCGCACCACCCCACCGCGCGAGCGCGCTGGCCGTCGTCGTCGCTAGAGACCGATCGGACATCCTCAAGGGGTCAACGCCGCTGCTGCTCTTTACGTTTCGCGGCCTTGGACAAAGCCGCAGGAATGTTCCTAGAGCGGGAGACCTTGCGGATGTCGTGGGGGTGCAGGTGGTTGAGCAGCGACATCGCCGACGACAGCGGTGTCTTCGGGTTGAGCACCAGGTTGAGCTTCAGCTGGTACAGCTTCATCCACTCTTTCCGGGCCGCGATGTGCCGGATGACGTCGTGGGAAAGCGCCCGGTTCGCCGCATAGGCGATGGCCTCGTTCTCCTTGACCCGCGGCGACTTGATCGCGCTCAGGGCGACCTGCTTGTTCGAATCTCGGACGAGCACGGAGCGTTCGAAGCTGTTGCCGAGCACGGCGAGGCGCATTTTCTGCATGATCGGAAGCAGGCTGATCTGGGAGAGCCGGTCCCCCTTGCCCTCCTCTTCGGATTCGCCCTCGGACTCCGGAGCCGCCGCCTCCCCCTGCGCGGCGTCCATCGGCAACGAGAGGTTGTCCGTCGGACCGCCCCCGAGAAGGGCGTCGAGGTCGAGCCCGTCGTACGCCGAGGGTGCCTCGCGAATCTCTTCGGGCGAGACGTCCTCGCCCACGCCCGAGTTCTCCAGCGTGTCGACGTAGCGGTCGTGCTGCGCGAGCACCTCGTTGCCCATCGCCGAGCGGAACGCGTCATCTTCGGTGCCGGTGGCCGTGGGTGCCGCGCCGTCTCCCAGCGCAGCCTTGATCTCCTCGATGTTGGGGAGCTTCAGATCCACCCCCTGACGAACAGCGAGCTCGATCATCCGCTGCGCCACGCTCATCCGGCAGTTCGGGTTCTGATAGAGCGCCTCGACGATCGTGGGGAACGACAGCCATCGCTGTTGGTTCTCCGCCAGGATGTCGCAGATCCCCTCAGGGCACGCACGTGCGACCGCGGCCAAGGTCTCGTCGTGCACCAACGGGTGGCGCACCACCTTCTCGAGGATGGCCTCTTTTCGCGCCATCCGACGCGCGACGAAATCGAGGACACCAGCAGGAAGCGCCGTCTCGCTCAGACCTCCGTCGAGGAGCGCGGGGGGCAATCCGAGCAAGGTCTTCGCGGCTTGCTCCCCGAGTCCGGCCGGGTCGTCGAGCCACAGATGATAGAGCGCGATCAGCAGCTCCCGAGGGGGGAGCGGGGCCATGCCGCCGGCGACCATCTGGCGCATCGGCGGGGGCGCGTCGGGCCCGACCATCTTCCAGGGCCCGGCGCCCATCTCTTGCTGGGTGAGCGGTTGATGGTCGTACGCCATGATCAGTCGTCCTTCTCGGGTTTGCGGTTGCGGCCGTGGATGTCGCGAAGGCCCTCGAGGACGAGCGCATCGTCGACCTCGTCGATGGCCGTGGACTCGACGGCGATCGTCCTGGCAAAGCCGCCAGTGGCGATGACCCAGACCGGCCACGTCACCTCGGCCTTGATTCGAACGATGAGGCCCTCGACCAGTCCAACGTAGCCGAGCACCAATCCGGACTGAATCGCCGCGACGGTGTTGCGACCCACCACCGACGCCGGACGTTGCGCGTCGACCCGGGGGAGCCTGGCAGCCCGCGCGAACAGTGCGTCCGCGCTGATACCGATACCCGGGGCGATCGCTCCACCGAGGTACTCCGGAGCCGGAGAGACGACGTCAAACGTCGTCGCGGTTCCGAAGTCCACGACCACCACACCGCGTGGTGACCCGTCTTCGGCCCGACCGTAACGTCCGTGAGCCGCGACCGCGGTGACGATGCGATCGGCCCCGACGTCTTGCGGTGGGTCGTACCGGATCGGCATGCCGGTCTTGGTGCCCGGACCAACCACCAACGGATCGAGCTGGGCGTACTGCCGCAGGGCTTCGCACAACGGCACGAGCGCCGGAGGGACCACGCACGCCACCACCGCATCGGTGAGGGCATCAAACCCAAGCCCGGCGAGGCCCAGCGCCTGTGCGAGCGCGGCAGCTACCTCATCCCGGGTCCAGCCTCGTCTCGTGCTCACGCGCAGCTCACAGCGCAGCTCGGCACCTTCAAAGACCCCAAGCGTCGTGTGAGAGTTTCCGACGTCGACGCAAAGCAGCATTCGAGCTCCAAGGGCGGTCCTGTGGGAAACCGCCGCGGACAAGGACTGTACCGTCCGCCTACGCGTTCTGCTACCGTCGCACCGGTGTCCGCGGGCCCGCACACGCCGTCCGACGACGACGACCTCGGCCAGGGCGGCAGTCGGAGCCGGATCGTCAGCCTTCTTGGCCAGGTTGGCCGTGTGAGCCGAGCGGCAGCCCCCCTGCGCACCTGGTCCGTTCCCTTCCTGGGCATCTTCGGCGTCGCGGCCCTGATCTTCCTCGCGTCCTTCTGGGCGGACCAACTCCTCTCCGCGAGTGTCCCGGGGGAGCGCGTGACCGTCGCAGGCCTGCTGCAGTCGCTCTCCGACCAGGACATCGAGCAAGCCCGCAACACGCTCGGCGGTCTCGGCGAGGTCATGGCGGCCGTGTTGGGCCTCGCCCTGACGGTGTCTTCGATCATCGTGCAGCTGGCGGCAACCCGATTCACGCCCCACATCACCTCGCTGTTCTTCCGAGCGCGCACCAACCTCCTGGTGCTGGCGTTCTTCGTCACCTCCACGGTCTACGTGCTGTGGGTCAACTTCTCAGTCGGCGAGAGCTACCTCCCTCAATCGGGAGTGCTGGTCTCGATGCTGCTGATGACGGCGAGCCTGCTGCTGCTGTTCCCGTACTTCGCCTACGTCTTCGACTTCCTGGACCCCGAAAAGATCGTCGGCCGCATCATGGTCGATGGTCTGTCCGCGGCCACCCCCACCAAGGGCGGCAGCAGTCGGACCGACGTTCGCCAGGCACAAGCCATCGAGGCGATCGAGCATCTCGCCAACATCGGCCTCAACGCGCTCCAGCAGAAGGACAAAGGGATCACCTCCGGGGCGATCGACTCGTTGTGCGAGTTCGGTATCCGCTACGGCGAGTCCAAGGCCGCGATGCGCAAGGAGTGGTCCGAGGTCCAGACATGGAACCGCCAAAGCCCCGACTTCGTCAGTCTCAGCGACGAAGCCGTGGGTGACCTCGAGGAACGCGGCACTTGGGTCGAGTGGAAGCTGCTGCGGCAGTACCAGATGCTGTTCACCGAGTCGCTCGGCCAGATCAAGGACACCTGCTACCTCATCGCCATCGACACCCGGCGTTTGGGGGAGGCTGCGGGGCGGCGTGGTGATCTCTGGGCGCTCGACCTGTCGATCAAGTTCTTCAACACGTACCTGCGCGCGACGGTCAACGCGAAGGACATCCGCACCGCGTACAACATCCTGCATCAGTACCGACAGCTGGCCGAGGCGGTCCTCGCCGGCGAGCCCGATGCGAGCCCCGACCTCTCTCAGAAGCTCCAGCACCGCGCGCTGCAGATCGCTCGGTTCATGCGCTACTACAGCTCGGTCAGCTACGCCCGCGGCATGCCCTTCATCTCCGAGGTCATTGCCCACGATATCGGGACCCTGTGCGAGAAGGCGCTCGACAAGGGCATCCGCGAGCATCGAGAGTTCTTGCAGGTCTTCTTGGCCGTCGACGAGCACGCCGAGACCAAGGAGCAAGAGAAGACCCTGCGTGGGGTCCGACGCGCGCAGATCAAGCTCGCCACCACGTACCTGATGCGAAGCGAGCCCGAGTACGCGCGCGAGATTCAGGTCGACATGAACGACGAACCCCCCTCGCGCCTGCACAGCATCTGGCAGGAGCTGCGCAGCCTCGACACCCGCGAGTTCTGGGAAGTCAACGACCGCGGCACCAACTTCGACTACCTCAGCCCCGAGCAGAAAGAGCAGCTCGAGGAGTTCTTCGGATGGTTCGAAGACCTGGACGTGGAGATCGAGGTCTCCCGCAGCCGCCAGACACTCTCCAGCCTGCTCCCGCAGTAGGCCAGCCCTTCGCTCAGGCGCGGTACAGCTTCGCAACTGCGACGAGGTTCTCGGCCCCGTAGCCTTGGGTCGTGGCTGCTGCGAACACCTCCGCAGCAGCGGCGGCCATCGGAGCGCAGCTCCCCTGCCGCAGGGCCTCCGCACTCGAATAGCCGAGGTCCTTCGCAACCAACTCCACCGGGAACAGGGGGCTGTATTCCTCGCGCACCATGAGCCCACCGGCCCCCTTCGCGGCCGGACTGGTCACGGCGAGGCCGCCGAGGACCTCCATCGCCGCCGCCGGTTCGATGCCCCCTCGCGACAGGCACCCAAGCAGCTCACCGAGCGCCGCCACCTGGATGCCAAACAACGCATTCACGGCGAGCTTCATCGCGCAGCCGCGCCCGACGGGTCCAAGATGATGGGTGACGCTCCCCAGCGCGTCGAACACTGCGCGGAGACCATCCACCGCTTCGCGCTCTCCACCCGCAAGGAACACCAACGACCCGGCGTCGGCCTGGGGCCGCGTCCCAACGACCGGCGCATCGACAAGTGCTACGCCGCGACGTTCGAACGCGTCTGCCAGCCGCTCGACCCAAGCGGGGCTCACGGTGCTCGACTCCACGCCGATTGCCCCGGCGGACATCCCCGCCAGTGCGCCGCGCTCGGGGTCGAGCCAGACGTCTTCGCTCGCATCGTCGTCGCGCACCATCGAAAGCACGATGTCGGCGCCCGTCGCGGCCTCCCGCGGAGAATCACAGACGAGCGCCCCCCGCTCTCGAAGCCCATCCGCTCTCGACGAGGTCCGGTTGTAGGCCCTGAGGCTGAACCCCTGCTCGAGCAACCGGGCGGCCATCCGCCCGCCCATCGCGCCCAAACCCAGTACTGCAACGGTCTGTGTCGTCATTGAGCACTCAACCTGCCGGCTCATCCCCGCGGAGGCAATGCCAGGCCATGCCTATCATCCATTCCATTTTGGAATGAGTCTCCGTCGTAGACTCCCCCCATGGATCGCATCACCGCGCTTCGTGCGTTCGCCCGCCTGGTCGAGCGAGAGAGTTTCACCGCGGTCGCCGAGGAGCTACAGGTCAAGCAGTCGACGGTGAGCAAGTGGCTGCGAGCACTCGAGGCGGACCTGGGTGTGCAGCTCATCGCCCGGACAACCCGCGCGATCGGTGTCACCGAGGCGGGCCAACGCTTCCACCAACACGCACTGCAGGCGCTCGCCGCCTACGACACCGCAGTCCACAGCGTTCGGCTCGAGGACGACGAGCTGCGGGGAAGACTCCGAATGAGCCTACCCGAAGTTTTCGGTCGGCTCCATATCGTCCCGCTCGTCGCCAAGTTTGCCCAGCGACACCGCCGCGTCGAGCTCGACCTCGTGTTCTCCGATGCGTACGTCGGCCTGGTCGAGGAAGGTTTCGACCTCGCCCTTCGAACCGGGCCTTCCAACGACTCCACCCTACGAGCGCGAACGCTGACCAAGACCCCGCGCCGCCTCGTCGCCTCGCCCGGGTACGTGCGCAGACACGGTTCTCCAACAATCCCCAACGAGCTCCGAGCGCACGAGTGTCTACTGCACTCGGGCGCGCTCGGAGGCGCCTGGAGCTTCGTCCGTGAAGGACGACAACACCGGGTCCGCGTCCAGGGACGACTGCGCACCAACAACTCGGAAGCCACGCTCGCGCTCTCCCGGCGGGGCCTGGGAATCTGCCTGCTCGCCTCGTGGCTCGTCGACCCAGAGATCCGCGCCGGCCGTCTGGTCTCTCTGCTCGAGGACTACGTCGCTCCTCCGGCGAAGATCACCGCACTGACCCCACCAGGCCATCACGCACCGGTTCTGGTCCGGGCGATGACCGACCACCTGCGCGACGGGCTTGCACCGCTCGGAGACGCCGCTGCGTCGCCTCGAGCCTGACGGAGACCGCCAGCATCAACAGCCGGAGCGAGTCCCAAACACCGCGCTACCGCGGCTGATGAGCCGGCCCATCCCCTCGAGGCCGGCTTTGTCTCGCGATCCCCATTGGCGCTCCGACACCCCGTCGCGTACGGTTCAGAGGTGAATCGGCTTGTCTTGGGATTCGTTGGCGTGGCTGTTGCTCTGACCGGTTGCTTCGATCCCGAGGATCAGACCGGCGTGCCGAGTTCCGGCACGACAGAGGGCAGCACCGGCGACACCCCCACGACTTCGCCGACAGCCTCCGGGCAGACGACCAACGTCTCGGCCAGCGTCGGGCCGAGCACGTCGGGCGGCGATACTTCCACCGGAGGATGCAGCGACGACAGTGACTGTGACAACGGCATCGCTTGTGATGGTGTCGAGACCTGCGATGGTGATGCGTGCGTGCCGGGGGCCGACCCGTGCGAGGCGCCCGAGGAGGGCTGCACGACGGTGTGCGAAGAATCCGAATCGGGCGCCGTCTGCACAGCGGTCGCCGAGGATGCCGACCGCGACGGACAAGGTTCAACCGCCTGCAAAGCTGCACCCGGAACCGACTGCGACGACACCCTGGACACGGTGTTCATGGGTGCTGAGGAGATCTGTGACGGCGTCGACAACGACTGCAACGGGCTCGCCGACCTCGACGATGGGCTGCCGATCTACGGCACGCCCACGATCACCCCGTTGGTGGTGTTCGCCGACCTTGGCTACTCACCTGCCGAGCAGACCTACGGCATCGCGTACTCGACGCTCAGCGGCGCCGACATGTTCCTGTCCTACAACCTCGACCAAAGCCAGCGCGCGGCTCCGACACCGTTCCCCGACGACGCCGCGGACCGGGTTTTTCTGGAGTGGACCGGAGAGACCTTCGCGGGCGTCTATCGCCGCGACGGACAGTTCATGACGCGACAGGCCGTCAACGCCGACGGCCTGTCGGGCACGCCGGCCGGGATTTCATCCACGGGCGGCGTGGGCTTCGGCTACGGGGTCAGCGAGTTTCCCGGCGGCGGTCTCGGTGTGGGCTGGGAGAGAGGCGCCGACGAGTTCGCCGTCCGTTTCTTGGCCGCAGACCTGACGCCCGCGGGCCAGGAGATCGAGTTCGCCACCACCGAAATCCGCCGGCAGCCACGCTTCAGCCGGGTCGAGGACACGATCGCCGTCACCTGGCGGGACTCGGCGGCGCGACTGGGACTCTTCGATCAAGATCTCGTCGAGCAAACCGTCGTGGAGCTGACCACCACCGGTTCTGGGAGCAGCTACGGCACGCTGTCGGTCGGCGCGATGGGTGACGGGTTCGCGGTCTCCTACAGCACGGGCTCAGCTTCGCAGCGGGTCGAGTATGCAGAGTACGAACGGGACGGATCTCTACGCTGCGGCCCGATCGACCTCACCGAGCCGGGTCCGGTCCGTTACTTCGACATGGACACGTTCGATGGCACAGCCGCCATCTACGTCGCGAACGATGCGGACTGGACGTTGCGAAGGATTCGGGAAAACTGTGAAGAGGTCGACGGCGGTGCGGTGATCGAGAACGTGCCGTTCTTCGGGGAGACCGGCGACGTCGACATCAACGAGAGCGGCATCGGCATCGTCAGCCAGATCTTCGACGAGGGCGGAGGCGACAGCGCCCGCATGTCGTTCCGCGCGTTCGGCCCGAACGTCTGCGACGCGCCCGTATCGAAGTAGTGCCCAAGGGGGCTCCTAGCCCTCGGGCGGCTCGGAGCCCGCGGAGTTCAACGCGAAGCCCGTCATGTCCGAGTAGGTGTATGCACCAACGAGCTGGTTGAACGTTTGCACGTCACCGGTGGTCGGGTCGGCTCGGTAGGCGTTGCTGTTGGCAAAGCCCACCCCCCAGACGTACCCGTCGAAGTCGACGCTCACGCCGTGCACGTACTCCGGCAACTGAACCTGAGAGACGACCGCAAGCGTCTCGATGTCGTAGCCGAGCAGCATGCCGGCGCTGTCGCTGTGCCAGATGACTGAATCGCCATCGGTCATGCAGCCGCCGATCCCCGAGCCACCGGCGGTGTCCCACGTCTCGGTGTCGAGGTTGAAGCGCGCCACGCCTCCGCCCCCGCAGGTCCACGGGCGACCTTGGGGACCGACGGTGATCCCGTACCCGCCGGTCGGACCCAGCGGCCAGGTCTGCACGCTGAAGTCGTCGATGTCGATCCTCAGGAGCTGGCCATTTCCGGTGTCGAGACCCCAGAAGTTCCCGTCGCCATCCGCCGCGCCGCCATAGAAGAACGACCCGATTCCGGGGATGGTCTGCTCGATGGCACCGGTCTCACCGTTGAGCAGGAGGACGTCGCTGTCGCACGCGGTCCACAGCTGTGCGCCCACGTATCCGCATGCGGCCTGGCTGTAGTCGCCGCGGGTCCACGCGGCGGGGCGGTTGGAGCTGCAGTTGAGCTCGGTGTACCAAGCAAGGCACTCGTCCTCCCCCCACGGCAGGATGTCGTTCGTCCCCGAGCTGGTCTGAATGCCGGGTGTCCCGTTGGACTCCTGACAATCTTCGGGGTTCGCCCAGAACTTCGCGACCCCGCCGTTGCGGTTGGCCACCGCGACGTCGCCCTGCAGGTTGACCGAGGTCCGCGACGGATCGCCGCCGGAAGGCTTCGCGGTGTAGCGGCCCTCCTCGACCATCGTCTGGGTGTTGATCTTGGAGATGGTTCCCTGCGAGCTGTTGGCGATCCAGATGTAGCTCAGCTCGAGATCATCACCGCCTCCGCCACCGCCATTGCCATCGCCGGCGCAGGGGTCGTCGATAGGGCCACCCGTCTCGGAGCCGACGTCGAACTTCGGTCCATCGCTGGAGTCCTGGCCACTGCCGCTGGGATTGTTCGTCCCACCCGAGCCGCCCGATGCGCTGTCGTCGGTGTCGCCTGTCGTCGCACCCCCGCTGCCCTCGCCACCGGACAACGTGATGCCCGACTCGTCCTGCCCGAGGCCGTCGTCCGGTGCACCGTCACCGCCACAAGCGACCGCAAACGCGCCACAAGCAACCGCCACCGAACAAACACCATGGAGCCACCGCATGCCACAATCGTAGCGCGGAACGGGTGTGCAATGGAGGGTTTCCTCCTACCTTCGCCCAGAATTCCCCTCAGCCGGCGCTCAGGCCGTGGCGGTTGGGGCGGGCATGTGGGTCTCGAAGAACGCGAGCAGCTTCTCCCACGCCACCGCTTCGACCTCGGGATCGTAGGCCGCGCGCAGCGGTGTGTAGGGGCCACCCTTTGCGGCCAACCCTTTGAGCTGGTTCATGAACGCGTGGCCGGCCCCCTCGTGGAACAACACCTCGTGCGGGATCCCGAGCTCGCGCAGGTGCTCGGAGAGTCGCCGGCCATGCGGCACGAACGGGATGTCTTCGGTTCCGTACTGCGCCAGCGTCGGACAGATCCCTCGCAGACGCGAGGCCGCACGAGGGACGTGTCCGTAAAACGGTGCGGCTACCGTATACGCCTCATCCGCGGCGGCGATCAGCGCGAAGCCGCCACCCATACAGAAGCCGCAGATCGCGACTCGTTCGGAGTCCACGCTGCCCATGGCCATCACGGCCTGCCGGGCTCCATCGATGACCTTGTATGCGTGCCCTTTGTGGGTCGCAATCGACTTGAGCGTCTGCACCACGCACGCGGCATTGCCACCGCGATACAGGTCAGGCGCGACCGCGACGTAGCCAGCCTCTGCAAAACGATCGCAGTGCCGGTGCGCATCGGCTCCGAACCCAGGCATGTCATGGACGACGACCACCGCTGGCCACGGGCCCTCGCCCTGCGGTCGTGCAATCGCGGCGTCGAACGCCCGCCCTCCGACGTCGATGGAAATGATCTCGCTCATGGCCCGCACCGAGCATGGGCAACCGCAGCCCCGGGCACAAGGGGCCGTTGCTCAGGGGTAGTGCACACCCGGTGGCAGGGCCAGCGGCGCCGGCGGGAGCGCCTTGCGTTCCTCGGCCAGGCGGTTGATCTGCTTCTGCAGTTTGTAGACACCGATCGAATACAGCGGGATCCCGATCAGGAAGTTGATGTACGGGATCATCCCCAGGATCGACAGGGTCAGCATCAGCCCGCGCGAAGTCCCATCGGGGCGATCGCGAATCCGGTCCTGCAGGTTGAGCCGGTCCGTCAACCGCATCGGCTGGAAGATGAACCAGTACAGGTTGAAGTACGGGATGAAGTTGAACCCGATCGCCTTGGCGGAGCTTGGATCGTCCTGCTTGGCCTGCGGCATCTTGTCGTGCTGCAAACCAAAGTGGATGAGCGAGAAGATCCCGAACGTGAGCAGGTGCAGCAACACCGCAAGCGGAGCCGGAAATGACTCCAACCGATGCTGGCCGAGATACGCCTTGTCCTGGGGCGACAGCGCCTCCGGGGCCTTGTAGGGCGACGTCTCCCGGTGCACGTAGGGCGACATCTGGGGTGAGTACGGAACCATCGCGGCCTGGGCGTACGGTGAGCCCGGCGGGTGGTGCATCGCGGGGGGCTGCGCCGGCGCCTGAGGCTGATCGAGAAGCGCCAGGGTCGAGCGTGCCGAGGGAGGTCGTTCGCCAACACCGGGACGGATCATCGCGAGCAACGCCCGAGCCAGATGCGGTGGGGCCCGCAACGACTGCGAGGGATCGACCTGGCCCGTGGTCGGGTTCTGCGGCATCGAAGCCGGCTCCATCCCCGTCGCCATCGCGATCATCGTCATGCCCAGCCCGAACAGGTCGCTCTGCACCGTGGACCGGCCCAGGATCTGCTCGGGCGCCATGTAGCCGAACGTTCCGACCGTGGTCATCGAGGTGCTCTGGCCATCGCCGACCTTCACCGCGCCGAAGTCGATCAGGTAGACCTGACCGTTCGCGATCATGACGTTGGACGGGTTGATGTCCCGATGGATGATCTGCGGCGCCCGCTCGTGGAGGTGAGTGAGGATGCCCAGCGCTTGACGCAGATAGTTGTCGACCTCTTGCGCCGTCAACCCACCCCGGGTTCGCAGCAGTTCTCGAAGCGTGGTGCCGTGAACCCGGGTCTGCACCGAGACGAACACCCCCGCTTCCTCGTCGAGGTGGCTGTCGACCCAGCGCGGCACGAAGGGGTGCTCGATGGCCTTGAGCGCGGCAACCTCGCGCTCGAACAGGTCGAACTGCTTCCAGTGCTGCAGGTTGGCGATGGCCAGCCGCTTGAGCACGAAGCCCGCCCCGTCAGACTCTCGCTGCACGCCATAGGTCGATGCGGAGGCGGACTCCCGCAAGGTCTCCGTGACCACGTACGAAGCGGTGGGGGTTCGAAACACCGTCGAGGTCATGCAGTCCTACCGTAGCCCAAGTTCGGGCGCTGCTGCCGGAGTACCTTGCTATCGTTGTCTCATGCGCCGACGGACGTTCGTGGCCTCGATGGTGGTGACCCTGTCTCTTATACACATCTGACGCTGCCGACGAGCGATCTAGTGTAGATC
>CAJXVA010000128.1 GCA_913061055.1 uncultured Pseudomonadota bacterium | reverse complement strand
TTGTGCCGCGTTCACGCCCGGACGCAGGCGCAGGCCGAAGCTGCCGCTGCGCAGATTCGAGCAGCATTCACGCTGCGCGATTCGGCCGTCGAGCCCACGCCGATCGTGGTGGAACGCATCGTCGCCGATTCGTAGCCTCCACCAAGCGAGGTGCACGGTCTCCCGATGGCGGTGTTCTCCGATACGTGCGGCAATCTGATCCAGTTCTACAAGAACGAGTGATCGCCGGCGCAGTGCGCCATTGGCCGCCTCAAACGCGCGGCTAGCGATCCATCAGCTCGCGCAGGCTCTCCGCCCACTCGTCGAAGCGCGCGACCATGTCGTCGACCCGCTCGCCCCGCGGGTCGAGCGAGCGTAGCCGTCCCGCGACAGCTTCCCGGGCCCGACGCAGCCGACTCTTCACGGTGCCTTGAGGGATTTCGAGGACCTCGGAGATCTCCAAGGTCGAAAGGGCCTCCCAGTAGTGCAGCTCGAGCACGACCTGAAGCTCGAGCGGCACTTCGCGCAGCGCCTGAAGCAGGAACACGTGCTCCTGCTTCCGGGCCCGCACCGAGCTGGGCGACTCGGCCATCTCTGCGATGCTGAGCTGGTCGATGTCGACTCCGGGCGTCTGCCCACGCTGGCGGTAGAACGCGATCAAACGGCGTCGAGCGACAGCCAACGCGTAGGTCCGAAACGATGACCGCCCCTCGAAGCTCTGCAGGTTCCGGACGCAGTCCAGAACGACCTGCTGGGTCAGCTCGTCGACCTCTGTCGCGACCTTGTTGCGGAAGAAGCGGCGAATGGCAGGGACGATGGGAGCCAGCAGAGCGTCCCCTGCGGCCCGGTCTCCGGCTTTCCACGCTTGCAACAGCGCGACCTCGTCCTTCACGCAGCGGACGGTAGCACGGGCCGCTATCCTCGTCTGGCCCGTGTCTGACACCACCGAGCCGCCGGATGATGATCCGATGCCAACGCTACCGGCGTGGGTCGGCGGGTCGTCCAAGCGCGCGGTGCCCGAGCGGGTCGGCCCGTTCAAGGTGCTGGAGAAGATCGGCGCGGGCGGGGCCGGCGAAGTCTGGGCGGCCTACGACGAGACACTCGACCGCCGCGTCGCGCTCAAGCTGGTCCAACGCAGCGGTGTGGCGGACGAACAAGAAACGCGGTTGCTGCGGGAGGCGCACGCCCTCGCGAAACTCTCGCACCCCAACGTCGTCACTGTGCACGACGCGGACCGAACGCAAGACTACGTCTACATCGCGATGGAACTGGTCGAAGGCGGAACTCTCAAGGCCGCGTTCGCCAACCCCGCACACGGACCACGGACGCGGATCGGATGGCTGCTGCAAGCCGCCCGAGGACTGCAGGCGGCGCACGACCTTGGCTTGGTCCACCGCGACTTCAAGCCGGCCAATGCGTTGCTGGGGGTCGACGGTCGGGTCCGGGTCGCGGACTTTGGTCTGGCCCGGCTCGCCGAGCCGAATACCCCAGCCACTCCGACCCAGGAATCCGCCGACGAGGCGTCACCACAGGACGCGCTCGACTCCACGTTCTGCGACCTGACGATCACCGGGGCCATCCTGGGGACGCCCGCGTACATGAGCCCCGAGCAACGACTCGCGCGGCGGATCAGCCCGGCCTCGGATCAGTTCAGCTTCTGCGTCGTCGCGTGGCAGGCCCTGTACGGGGTCAACCCCCTCGCCAACCTCAACCTCGCCCAGTGGGTCGCCGGCAAGGCCTCCCTTCCCTCGGCCCCTTCGGTTCCTGGGATTCCAAGCGGGATCGCAAGCGCCCTACGTCGCGGCCTGGAACCATCGCCCGATGCCCGCCACGCCTCGATGGCGCCGATCCTGCGAGCGTTCGAGTCCGCCGCCCAGCCCCGACGCGGGTGGAAGTCGGCGGCCGTGGTTGGAGCCGTGGCAATCGCCGGATCCGGCCTCGCCGCGCTGGCCCTCACGCCGCCGACGCAGAGCTGCACGCCCCCAGACCTGGGATGGACGACAATGCGCCACCTCACCGCCGCCGCGGCGCTCGACGATGGCACCGACGTTGGGCACACCGCCGCGACCGTCGCAACGCGTGGCCTCCGAGACTTCGCCGACTCCTGGGCCCACCGAGCGCGGGCCCAGTGCGAGTCCGAGGCGGACCTCCCGTGCCTCGAGCGTCAACGGGCCACCCACGATCGAGTGACGGCGCTGCTGCGGCAAGACGCGGGCCGCAGCCACGTCCCCGAGTTGCTCGCGACGTTGGGCCGCGAGTGTGATTCGAACGACACGGACCGCGACGCGTCTTGGATTCGGTTGGCCCCGCTGTGGCCAGAGCTCGCTGCGGGACGCGGCCAAGGGGTCCTCCAAGCCAGCACCCGCATCGCGGCGACGCTCGCCAATCGCCCGCACTCGGAGGACCCCCGGCTGCGAACAGAACTCGTCCGCCTACGCGGTGCTGCGCAGGCCCAACTCGGTGACGCGCACGAGGCTGTGGAGACCCTGCGGGTGGCCTACAACATCGCCGAACGCACCGGATCCAACGCTGTCGCGGCCGCCGTCGCTGCAGACCTCGCGAGGCTCACGGCGCTCGAGCTCGACCAGTCCGATCGCGGGAGGGTGTGGCTCGAGTCGGCCGAGGCCTTTGGGGCCGTCCCCCGACAAGTGAATGCTCGGATCACGTTCGTCCGCGGACTGCTCGCCGCCAAAGAGGGCCGTTGGAACGGCGCGGCCGCAGCCTTCGAGCGATCCGCAGAACTCCAGGAGGATGCCCCTGGGTATACCGATGGACCCGCCGAAGCGTGGCTGCGACAGGCCGAAGCCTTGTCACGGGCTGGCGACAAAGCACAGGCGCTGCGCGTCATCGCCAAGGCCATTGACCGCCGCCGGCAGCTCTACGGAGCGTCACACCCCAAGACCGAGGCCGCCTCGGCGCTCGAAGTGTCGCTGCAGTCGTTATAGTTCCCGCATGCCTTGGGCCGGCCCCTTTCCCGACCGTCTCGACCTCGCGCGACTCGACACACCGATCGTTCCGCTGCCGAGGCTGCACAAGCACCTCGGAGGGCCTGCCCTGTGGGTCAAGCGCGACGACCAAACCGGGGCGACCGAGAGCGGCAACAAGATTCGCAAGCTGCAGTTTGCGGTCGCCGAAGCGATGCGGGCCGGTGCCGACACGCTGATCACCTGCGGTGGCCTGCAATCCAACCACGCCCGCACGACCGTCGTCGTTGCCCGGCGGATGGGCTTGGACGTCGAGCTGGTGTTGCGCGGCGAAGTCCCCCAGCGTCTCGAGGGCAACCTGCTCCTGGACAGCCTCCTGGGAGCCACGGTTCACCTGTACGACCCCGAAGCCTACGCGGACAAGGATGCGATCATGGAAGCCCGAGCCCAGACGCTGCGCGCCGAGGGCAAGCACCCGTTCGTCGTCGCCGAGGGCTGCTCGATGCCGAGCGGTTCGTGGGGATACATCGAAGCCATGCGCGAGGTCGTGGCTTGGGAGGCCTCCAGCGGGGTTCGTCTCGATGCGATTGTCAGCGGAGTCGGAAGTGGTGGCACCGCGGCGGGCATCGAGCTGGGCGCACGCCTGCTCGGTTTTCGGGGCGAGGTGGTCGGCGTCCCGGTCTGCGACGACGAGGCGTTCTTCCGCCAGAAGATCACCGGTCTGTGCGAACAAACCGTCCGCGCCTACAACCTACCGGCGGAGGTCCGTGCCGACGACGTCGGGTTGCTGGGCGGCTATGTCGGCGGTGGGTATGGGATCAGCAGCGACGCCGAACGGGAGAGCCTGGTGATGCTCGCCCGGCACGAGGGCATCGTGCTCGAGCCGGTCTACAGCGGAAAGGCCTTCCACGCCCTCCGCTCCGAGCTCCGCGGGCGATTCTCCGGCATGAAGAACGTCTTGTTCATTCACACCGGGGGCGTCTTCGGCCTAGCGGCCTACGCCGACGCCCTACCCGCGCTGCAGCTGGCGACGCAGCCGTGATCGCTCGGACCACGCCAGCGCCACGATGAAGCCGTCGAGCAGCACGTGGCCCAGCGCCAGCGCTGCGACGCCCCCCCAGGGGACGACGACCGCCACCGCAGCCCCGTAGGCCAGGCCCTTCGCGAGACAGCCACGCCACGAAAAGTTCGGATGGTGCAGCAAGCCGAAGAGCAGCCCGGCCCCAACCGCCACCGCGAATCCGCCCACGCCGAACACGGACGCGAGTGCGAGGACAGGGACGAGCACCAGCCCGTCCTCCCCGGCGACGCCGAGCGTCTTCCACGGCCGCGAGACGAGATCTTCGACAGCCTCGGTGCCCGCCGAGGCATCTGCGCTCGTGGATGCCGGCATCGCCCGATCCATCAGCCACCGGACGAGCAGTTGTCCGCCGAGAGCGACCACCAGATAGGCGACGACCGCGCCCGCCGCAAACCGCCAGGGGGTGAGCAGCAGGTGCAGCGCAAGCAACCCCAACCCAGTCCACTCGAGGCCCGGTCCCCGGTACAGCAACCATCGGGAGAGGGGACTCTCGGTCGCGGTCAGCCAGAACGCAGCCTCGACCGACCCGTCGCGGGCTGCCCGGCGGTACCAGCGACGCGCGCGACGCATCGACCGGCGAGCCCCGCGACCGTCCCGGTAGCAGTGCCCCAGGAGCACCGCGCCGCGCGGCCGGCCGGAGTGGGCGGCGTCCACCGACCACAGGTAGGCAGAGCGATCATTCTCGAGGGCACCGTGCCGGACGGCGCGGGCGTCCAAACCCGTGCGCAGCCACGAGGAGGCAAACCGAAGCCGAAGCGAGGAACGCCCGTCGGCCAGGGTCCGAAGGGCGTTCATGTGGGAAAGCCAGCGACCGAAATCGGCCTCGTCGCGGTGTGCTGCACCCTCCAGCGCCTCGAATCGAGCACAGACGGGGTCGGTCTCTGAGGCAGCGCCCTCACCATAATCCACGGGTGCGGTACCTCGCACCGCAGCACCCTATTCCAGCAGGTCCTCCGCAATTGCTGCGTAGAACGCGTCCGACTGGATGTAGGCCGCCCAATCTGTCTCGATCTCGGCCGAACCTCGGCGCTGCTGAAAGAGGATCGGGTCGTCGTATTCGCCCTGGTACCAGCCCCACAGAAAACGAACCCGCATCGGGTCGACGTTGCGCTGGCGGAGCACCGCCAGCATCTGCGGCACCTCCATGTCGTCGAAGGCGTCGATGTACCCCTCGGCCTCGTCGATGTGCACGCCGAGTCGCTCGATGCCCAGCGGAGTCAGCCGATACTCACCGAGCTTGCGATCGATGTGGACCAGTCCTTCAACGGCGAGCCGCTCGAGGGCGGGCTCGAAGGCGGCCAACGCGTGTGGGAGCAACACCGGCATGGCCAATCCCCCATCCTCCGGGGCGAGATCGAGCAGCTTCAGGACGTACAGTCCAACGTAGGTACGTCGCTGGTCTTCGGAGACTTCAGGCATCGAGCACGCTCCAGCGCTCCGCGGTCAGTCGGATCCGTGGGGCCGGCCCGCGAGGGTTGTCGAGCCATGCGGTGACGTCTCCCTCGGCCACGTGCAGCGAGCGTGCACCGAACCCAGGAGGCCGACCAACACGCTTGCGCTGCGGGTTGCACAACGCCAAGACGACGTCGGATTCCGGGCCCAGCACAGGCACGAGTTTTTCGGCCGCAAACCGGTCCCAGGAGACGCGCGCCGCGACCTCTTCTCCGCGGTGGTCGAGCCAGAACTCGAGGTGTAGGGGCCCGGGCTCCGGCTCGTCCGGCGTATGAATCGCGACAAGCAATGGAGCCTCGATACGGCGCATCCTCCCGTCATCGAGCCACACGGAAGATGGGCGGCACCAACCATGCTCGTAGAAGTCGTCGCCGCGCGGCGAGTCCGGCTTCAGCCCCAGCAGGCTGCGAGTCTCCGCCTGCTCGAAGGGAATGTCGGTGACGCCGAGCATCAGCCGATGGTGACCACGCGCCGGTTCGTCCGCCCGCTCAGCCCGAACCGACCACCGCGGCGAGGGGTGCTTCGCCGACGCGGCGTGGTGGAGGTCTTGCTCTTGTTGAAGTTCCCTCCGCCGCGGTTGTACTTCCGGCCCGACTGGGACTTGGTGCCGGTCTTGCTCGACGAGCTGAACTTCGACGGGTTCGCCTTGCGGTACGAGTTGCGCTGCGTCGTGAGGCTGCCGTGCCGGGAAGTGGGGGTGTGATACGGCTGCCGATACATCGGTCGATACCCGGGCATGAAGGCTCGGGAGATCATCGAGCCGACGACCATTCCGGCGGCGATGTCCCAAAACGGAGACCGGTAGGACGAATACCGGTTGTGTCCTTGGATCCGGTACCGTCCCGAGCCCTCACCGGTGAGGTCCCGACGGAGCGTGAAAATCTTCTCGCCCTCGTCGATCGCCCCGTTGGTGTTCTTGTCGAAGAAGCCGGTGACCTCTTGGGTCGTGTCGTCCAGGTCGTGGACGCCCACGCTCACCAGCTCTTCGCCGGTGTAGATCTCGTTGACGCGGCGCTCGAAGTCCTCGGGACCCTCGGCCTCCTTGTAGGCCTTGGAGACGGCGTCCCAGTCGATGTCGACGGACGCGTTCTGGGTGGTGACCCAGCGGTCGTTGCCACGCGAGTTCGCGTCGCCGCAGCCCACCGCTGGAAGCGCCAGCGCCGCGCTGAGCGCGAACATGCCGGCCGAGGTTCGAAGACGATTCACGGGGCGAATCTAAGCCTCGCTGGAGCGAGGTCAACCTCGACCCCGCAGTTGGAGTCGCAGGCCCGGCTGTGAGCGCCCCTGCTCCATCGGCCAGGTCTCTACGCGGATCAATCGAGGTTCGCGACCGGTATGGCGGTTTGGGTGTCCTCGGCGACGGGGAGCAAGTCACCATTTTCGAGGTCCCGAAGCATCATCGGTTGGAGGCCACCGGGATGGTTCTCGCGGTACAGGACCGTGCTCGCATCGAAGGAGAACCGAGCGCCGAAGCTCACGTTCACATCCGGTTCGGCCGCATCGATCCGCGTCGAAGCACCCGGTTCGTCGCCAGAGACCTCGACGCTGTAAAGCCGAACGTCGAAGTTCTCATCGTAGGCGGTGTACATCACCTGCGCCCAATCCCGAGACGGAACCATCTCGCCGAGGAGGGGTCCGTGGCGACCGCTCACGCGCTGGGCAGCACTGGGCGCTGCGCCGGACAAGTCGACCCGAAACAGGTTGGCGTCCGGCTGCCCAAACGGCGCGATGAAGTAGAGCCACTGGTCGGGGTCGTACCCGAAGAGGTCAACGATCCGTCCGACCGGCAGACCGTCGGCGACGGGTATCGGCACCCCAGGGACGTCGCCGGAAGCGTCGACCACGTACAACGCGTGGGTCTCCTCGTCATCGACAACAGGATGGTATGCGAGCCACCTCGAATCTGGGGACCACCTGACATCGCGACGGGGTGTCCCTTCGAACGACTCCACGGGCATGGGCTGCCCAGGGATCCCGGACTCGACGTCGACCATGAAGAGGTCTCCGATCAGCCCGGTGCCAGCCCAGTAGACCAACGCATGACCGTCGGGCGCGTAGTACGGGCCAGCGACCCGAGCCTCGGGATCGGCAAGGCTGGGATCGTCGATGCGAACCGGGGCGGACGCGACGCCACCGGTGATGTCGACGAAGTACAGCGCGAGGTCGAGCGCGAAGACGACATCGTCAATGGCATAGACGACAGCCTCGTGCTCCGGCACGAACTCGGCCGCGACGATCGGCGCGAACTGACCGGCCGAGGAAGCGACGAGCAGCGCGGTATCGGGCTCGGGGTCGAGCAGCGATCCCACGTAGACGTTCACCTCTTCCGGCATCGACCCGACTCGATACGTCACTTGGGTTCCCGACGCGTCGTATCGAGCGTCGCTTTGGAGCCCCGAGTCGACCATGATCAGCTCTGGCGTCCCCAGGACGCCTCCGGTGAAATCGGATACATAGAGCGCACGTCCATCGTCTCCGGTGGTCTCGAAGGTGAACAGGCCCGAAGCCTCCAGGTAGGTCGGCACCGCTGGCGTATCCCCACCTGGCACCGGCGGTTGCACGAACGGCTGCGGCGCTCCGACCGGCTCCGAGCTCAGATCGATGGCGTAGGCCGCGTTCGGGTTCCCATCGTCGAAGAAACGATAGGCCGCGATGTCCCCCGCCTGATTCGCGAAGACCTGTGACACGATCGCTTCGGCGACGAGTTCCACTTCGGAGAGGACACCACCCTCGTAGGTGAACAGCGCGATGCGATGGCCGCCGGGTTCCAGCGCGTCCTTCGCCAGAAACCGTGCCCGGCCAAAGGCCGGCCCACCCGAGGTCGAGTCTCCGCCCGAGCTCCCGCGGCTCGTCGTCGATGAGTCCGGCCCGCCGCTCGTGCTCGATCCGCTGGTGAAACTCGCCGTCGAGTTCGTGGTCGAACTTCCCTGTCCGCCGCTGGTACTCGAGCCGCCACCCCCGCTGCTCGAACTGGTCAGCCCCCCCGAGGTCCCCTCCGTGTCCGTTCCCTGGGTCGTGCCCTCACCCGAGCCCTCACCCGATGCAATGTCGTCGCCACACCCGGCGAGCGCGAGAACAATCCACACCGAACTCGGGCGGGTCATGCAAACCATCCTTGGAGTGATGCCACAGCCACCACTCGCCTGCACGTCGGCCTGTTTCGGTCTGTGGGGCCGGTCAGTCCTCGAGCTGGCCGGGGAACAGAGGCGGCGCGGCTTTCTTGAACGCAGCCCGCAGGTTCTCCTTCGTGAAGAGGCTGGCGCGTAGCAAGGACCCGCCCGCATCATCCAGCGGCTTCACCTTCCCGCCGGACCCAACCTTGAAGGCAGCCTTCGGCGAGCGGTCCCCGGGGGTGCTTGCGACCACGACTCGGTCGAAGCCGCCTTTGCCATCGCTGTCATAGAACGTCCAACGAACATCCGCGACCTTGAGCATTGCGAACTCCGCGTCGAACTCTCCCGCGCGGACCTTCTTGGCGAGGTCTTGGTGGTTGACGCCTTCGCCGGCGCTGTCGCCATCGAGGTCGATCAGCACCAGGTCTCGGCCGTACTCCGTCACCATGGCGACCGCGTTGCGCAGGCCACCGGAGTCACGAATCGCCACGCTGGCACGTGGGCCGAAGCTCAGCGCAGGGAAGCTGTCGATGCCGACGCCCGACTGGGCAATCGTCCCCGGCATCGAGCCCGCGACAGCCTTGGCGAACCGCGTTCGCGCATCGTCATTTGACAACAAGTCCTGACGCAGCAACGCCCGCCCGAGTTGCTTGGACGACGACTCTCCCGAGACCCATGCGGCACTCGTCCCGGTGAATCCCAGAACATCGGTATGGAGGATCGTCTCCAGCGTGCCGTCGTCATCCGAGTCGTACCAGACCCAGCGGGACGGTCCCTGTTCCAGAACGACAACCTCGATATCCGCGCTGCTGAGCTTGCGCGTCATCTCGGCCCCGCTCGAAGCCCCGACGTTTTGATCAAGGTCGAACAGGTATCGGCGGTGAAAGAACGTCGACTCGATGAAGGTATCGAGCGTGCCATCGCCATCGTGGTCTGAGGCGAGCAGCGAGTTCGCGGATGCCTTGGGGTCGGGGATGATGACCCTGCCCTCCCCGGACTCCGCCGCCCCTGGGAACACCACGGAAGCCACGCGGCCATAGCGTTCCTTGAGCTTCGCATCGGCGAACAACTTGGCGTCGAGGCCATCGCGGACCAGCTTGCTCGGGTTCTCCTTCGCAGCGCCGTCCTTGGGCACGTCGTACGCGGTCGTGAGGTTGCCGATCGTCCCGAGCATGAACACGTCGTGGTGTCCGTCGTTGTCGGTGTCGTACCAAACGTTGCGATTGCCGCCTTCGTCCAACACAACGAGTTCGGCATCGAAGGGGCGCTCGTCCCCCCCGGCGAGGTCTTCCCAGCTGGGCAGCGGCTTGGCCTTCCCCAGGGAGTTTTGATCGAGGTCCAGAAAGTAGGCGGTGCTGCTGCTTCCGCCGGGACCCGAAGCAACGACGGTGTCGATGCGGCCATCGAGGTCGACATCCCCACCATGCACGTTGACCGCGGCGACCTCCCAGGGGTCCGCGATGAAGTCCAAGGGGTGTTCCGGAACCTCCTCCAAGAGCTTCTTCACCTCGGCGAGGTGGACGTGGAAGCTCAGCCACTGGTTGGTGGTCATGTCCCGCCGGACGAACGCGTTGACAGCCACGATCTCGCCCTGCGTGTTCACCAGTGGCCCGCCGCTGTCTCCGGGTAGGATCTTGGCGGTCGATTGGACCACCCGCCCCTGCTTGTCCATCTGGGCCTTCCGCTTGGCAAGCTGCTCCTTCTGGTAACCGGAGGCGCCGTCGAGCGCGAGGTCGGTGTGACCCGCGAGCTTGCCCGTACTCGAGACCTCCCCTCCTTTGAGCGCCCACAACAATCCCGCGCCCGCGTGCCCAACCGCGGCGACTCGCTGCCCCGGATACGGCGCCTTCTCGCTGATCTCCAGCGACGGCAGGTCGGCGGGGGGATCGATGAGCTGCAGCAACGCGAGATCGTGATCGATGTCGATCTCCAGCACATACGCATGCTGGGTCTTCTCCTGCGGCTCAAACGCCTGCAGTTCCTCGGAGTAGGTGCCCAGGGTCACGTCGGCTTTGATGCGAAGTCCCTCGCGCTCGCCGCCTTCGATGACGTGGTGGTTGGTCAGGATGATGCCCTTGGAGTCGATGATCGATCCGGAGCCCACGCTCCCGGGGACCCGGATGACAACCGTCGCGGCACCCACCTGCCGGTACAGCTCGCCCATGTCTTTTTCGACCACCGGCTCGTCTTCGTCGGGGTCCTTTTCGTCGGGGACCGGCGGCGGGATATCGAGTTTGGGCGCATCGGCGACCTCGGGCTCTTTGTCGCCGCCATCGTCCGACTCGCCGTCGTCCTCGTTCTTGGCCACGACAGGATCAGGGTCCTCCGACGGCGCGAACAGAAGGTAGGCCGCTGCGGCCCCTCCACCGAGAACCAGCACGCCGACGACCGCCGCGATCGCCATGCCAGCGCCGGACTTCTTCGCCTCCGCCGGGGCGGCCATCGCAGCCTTCTGTCGCTGGAGGTCCGCCATGATCGCCGCACCATCGCCCATCACCGTGGCTCCGGCCGCCTGGTGCATCGCGCCGACGATCTGCACCACGTTGATGACGGTCTTTCCGCACGTGAACGACTCCCCGGCACTCATCGCAAACTGCGGGAGGTTCCGGCCGTCCTTCCACGTGCCGTTGCTGCTGCCGAGATCCCGGACCACCAACTGCCCGTTTTGAAACTCGAGCTCCGCGTGGGTGGCCGAAGCCTCCGTGTCCGCGAGCACAATCTCCCCGGCATCGCGACCGACCACCACGCGAGGGGCTGAAAAGGTCTGTGTTGCCGCGGGGCGACCGACGTAGTTGATCTGGAGGATGTAGTGGGGCTGCACGGCTCGGCTCCGGCGCGGAAGTGCGGACCGCGCGTACTTCAAGGTACCAGTATCGGCGAACGGTCGGCTCACGAGTTCGAGGCCGGGACACGATGGCCCGCGCCCCCTCAGACGCACATAGAACCGCGGATGGACCATGCAACGGCTGTGAGGCCCCGATCGGTCTTTGTCATCTTTGTTGACATTTGAGTTCGCGACCTCAAACTGTCAACAACAATGACAATCGCAACGAAGAACGAACGCGTCGTCGTTGTCGGAGCGACGGGGTACCTGGGGCGGCACGTCGTCGCCGAGTTTGCGCAGCGCGGCCATCACGTTTCGGCCGTGGTGCGACGAGGGAAATCGGTGGAGGGGGCGCACCAGACTCTCGAAGCCGACGTCACGCAACCGTCCACGCTCGCCGGCGCCTTCGAGGATGCCTCGCTCGTCTTCTCGGCCTTGGGCATCACACGGCAGACCGACAAGGTCACCTACGAGGATATCGAGTACACCGCCAACCACCATGTGTTGCGCGAAGCGATACGCGCGGGTGTGAGGCGATTCGGTGTCATCTCCGCGGTCAATCCCAAGCTGCTCGAGGGACTGGCGATCATGGCGTCCCGCGAACGGTTCATCGCCGAGCTCCGCCAGGCCTCGATCGCATCCTCAGTCGTACGGGCAACGGGTTTCTTCAGCGACCTGCAGGACGTGTTCGACATGGCCGCGGCCGGCCGCGCGTACCTGGTCGGGGATGGAAGCACGCAGGTCAATCCGATCCACGGAGAGGATCTGGCGGTCGCTGTCGCCAATGCCATGCTCGACACGCAAGATGCGGTCGACGTCGGCGGGCCCGAGGTCTTCACCTGGAACGAGGTCGTTCAGCTTGCCTTCGAGGCCCTGGGCGCTCCCGCAAAGGTGACCCATGTTCCCGCCTGGCTCCCCAAACTCGGTCTTCCCTTGATACGTCCTTTCAACCGACGGGCCTACGATGTGGGAAGCTTCATCGTCCGTGGTGCCAGCGAGGACATGGTTGCGCCCTGCTCGGGGCGCCACCACCTCCGCCCATTCTTTGAAGCCCTCGCCCGTGCCCATTCCACCTGACCTCGCCTGGCAGCTCAGCGACCAACTCGGCCACGCGTACTCGGTCGTGCTGTCCGTCGCCCGTCGTGAACTCGCGGGAGAACCGCTGTCCCCCGCCGAGGTCGTCGCCCTGGTGATCCTCACCGGTTTTCCCGATGGGCTGACCCAAACCTCCTGGGGCGAGTACCAGGGTGTCTCTCGCCAGCGCGCCCACACGATCGGAAACAAGCTCACCAACGCGGGCCTCACCGAGGTCACCCGCGCCGGTCGAGCGAGCGCGGTCACCCTCACCCGGGCCGGTCGCGCCCTCGTCGTTCGCGTTCAACCGCGCACATCCGCAGCGCTGGCTGAAGCGCTGGGTGGCTTGACCGCGGCCGAAGCTCGCGAGCTGTCGAGGCTGCTGTCGAAGCTCACCGACGCGAAGTAGGCAGGTCTCCGCGGGTCACGAGGGCGGAGTCCGACCCTACGAGCTCTCGCAGGCACGCGCTCGATCGCGGGGTGCACGAAACGCGGGGTTCAACCGCAGCAGAGCATGCCCGTTGGATAGCGCCTCGATCGCGTCGACCACTTGCTGCGCCTCTTGTACCGACGCAAGGGTCGTGGGGTGGGTCGCAAACAGGAGCGCTTGCGGATCGATGCGTCCCTGCTCCACCGCTGGCGCGATGCGGCCCTCGCAGCGGCACGCCGCCGATGCAGACACGAGTCCGCAATGCTCGGCGGTAAACCGTTGAACCCGGTCACGGGCTCGTGAGAGGCGCTTGCGAAACGTCGGCGCTGACACGCCCACGCACACAGCAGCTTCGTCCCCGGGGACCTCCAGGATCTCGCCCAACAGGTAGGCCATACGGTGGTCACGATCCAGGCACTGCAGCATTGCCTGTGTGCACGCGATCCTGACCTCAGACCGCAGGACCGCCCGCTCCGCGTCCGTGTAGTGCCCTGGTGCTTCGGGCGTGAGCCCCTCGAGCAGATCGGCTCCGAAGTCTTCGAAGGACAGCGCCTGCTCTGCGCGGCCGCGCTTCATGTTGAGCAGGGCCCGGACCGCGACGCGGTACGTCCAGGTTCGAAAGCTCGAGCGTCCCTGAAAGCTGGGCAGCCCGGTGACGATGCGCAGCAGAACCTCCTGGGTTGCATCGGCGGCATCCTCGGGGTGCCAGAGCATTCGGATCGCGAGCCCGTAGATATCGTCGCGAACGGCCTCGAGGACCGACTCCAACGCCGCGGCGTCGCCAGCGACCGCTCTTTGCACCCGCTGCTCAACGGACTCCATGTCTCGCTTCTCCCACGGGAAAGCGATGGGTTGGAAAAAATCGAATTGGCCGGTCACGCGGTGGTCGGCCTTCGTGTCCAAAGGCGTGATGAACCGTTTGAGCGTCATCGTCCTCTCGCTGATCGCCGTGGCGTGCGGCGGGAGCATGTCCTCTCCAAACCAACCCGAAGCAGGAACAATCATGAGTGCAACCGAATCCGAAAAAGCCGTTCTCAACGCCGTCGAAGCCATGACGACCGCCTTCCACGCCAAGGATATCGATGGCGTGATGGCCAGCTATGCACCGGGAGCGACGATCGTGTTCGAACCTGGTGTGACCCTGCAGGACCCCGCCGCGCAGCGCGAGGCCTTCGAGGGTTTCTTCGCCCTCTCACCGCGGTTCACCTACTCGGGGCACGAGGTCGTGGTGTCGGGCAATCGGGCCGTGCACGTCGCACCGTGGACGATGCGGGGCACCCAACCCGACGGCCAGGCCGTCGAGATGACGGGATTGTCCGTCGCAGTCCTCGAGCGCCAGCCCGGTGGAGGTTGGCTCATGGTGATCGACAACCCCTACGGCGATCATCTACTCGCCGCGGGCTGACGCACGGGTCCGGCGTTACACCGAGCCGCGTTCGATCGCCTTGGTCGCCATCCGGCCAAGCGCAGCGACCACCCGATCCAGCTTCGCGAAGCGAGGGTCCTGCGTATGGCCCTTTGCGAAGCGGAAGAAGATCTGCTGAACGATCACGCCGATCTTCAGCAACCCGAACGCGTAGTAGAACAAGACGTCCGAAACGTCGCGGCCGGTCTTCTCGCCGTAGCGCTGTGCGATCTGGACCCGCGTGAGGCCCCCGGGAGATGCCGTCGGAGACAGTCCCAAAGCCTGCCACGCGGGGTCGTCCCCGGGCTCCGTCCAATAGCCGAGCGTCGTGCCCAGATCCATCAGCGGGTCGCCGACGGTGCACATCTCCCAGTCGAGCACCGCGACGATGCGGGTGGGGTCCGCGGGGTCGAGCATGACATTGTCGAACTTGTAGTCGTTGTGGATGAGCGTGTGCGCGATGTCTTCGCGCATGTGCTCGCCCAGCCACGAGCCCACGGTGTCGAAGTCGGGGAGCGGTGAGGTCTTGGCCCGCTGCAGCCGCCGGAGCCACCCCTCGACCTGCCGCTGCACGTATCCCGGGCCCCGGTCGAGTTGGTCCAACCCGGTCGCGACCAAGTCGACGGCGTGAAGATCCGCGAGGCCGTCGACCACCGCGTGGCACATCCTCCCAAACAGCGCGGGGTCGCCCCGCAGGGACTTGGGCAACGCATTGCGCACGATGAGCCCCCGCCGCCGCTCCATGACGTAGAAGTCGCAGCCGAGCACGTCGTGGTCCGTGCACAACGCCAGGGGCTTGGGCGCGTGGGGATAGGGCTCAGCGAGGGCCGACAAGACGGTGTGCTCCCGCTGCATGTCGTGTCCGGATTTCACCTGGGCGCCAAACGGCGGGCGCCGCAGCACCAACTCTTGCCCGCCCTTGTTCAACAGGTAGGTGAGGTTGGAGAAGCCCGAAGGGAACTGCTCCACACGCAGTTCCCCGGACAGCTCGGGCAACGCGGTGCCGAGGTAGGCATCGAGCACGGCCAGGTCGAGGGTTTCTCCCGACCGAACCGCGACCGCACCGTCGAGGAGCTGCTCGCCCGAGGCGCTCATGACTGCCTCGCTTCTTTGAGGATGCGGCGTGCGACGACGGACTTGTGAACCTCGTCGGGGCCGTCATAGATCCGCGAACCTCGTTCGTGGCGGTAGAACCACGACAGCACGGTGTCATCGGTGATGCCCAAGGCCCCGTGCACCTGGATGGCGCGGTCGATCACTCGCATCAGCACGTCGCTGGCGAAGAACTTGATCATCGAGATCTTCTGCCGAGCCGCCTTGGCACCGATGTCGTCGATGCTCCACGCGGCGTCGAGGACCAGCAGTCTCGCCGCCTCGATTTCGGCCGAGCACTCTGCGATCCAGTGTGCGACGGCCTGCTTCTCGCCCAGCGACTCGTGCGGGGTGAGCATCCGTGACGCAGCACGGGTTGCCATCATCCCCAGCGCCCGCCGGCAGATGCCGATCCAGCGCATGCAGTGATGAATGCGGCCGGGACCCAGCCGGGCTTGCGCGATCGAGAAACCGGCCCCGCGAGTCCCGAGCAGGTTCGCCTGGGGTACCCGTGCCCCATCGAACGCGACCTCCGAGTGGCTCATCCAGCCATCACCCTCCTCCCCCATGATCGGGATGTTGCGCGTCCGGGTGTAGCCGGGCGTGTCGGTGGGCACGATGATCATGCTCGCGCGCTGGTGCGGCGGCGCATCGGGGTCCGTCACCGCCATGACGATGCAGAACGCCGCACCATCGGCCGCGGTCGTGAACCACTTACGCCCATCGAGGACCCACTCCTCCCCTTCCAGGCGCGCCGTCGTCTCGAGCCACACGGGGTTGGAACCGGCGCGGCCAGGCTCGGTCATTCCGAAGCAGCTGCGGGTATCGCCGGCCAGCAGCGGCTGCAAGAAGCGGCTCTTGTGGTCGTCGGTCCCGTACTCGAGCAGGACCTCCATGTTGCCGGCGTCGGGCGCCTGGCAGTTTGCGACGTAGTGGCCCAGGGGGGACGCGCCAAGCACTTCGGTGAGCAGGCCGTGCTCGAGCACGCTCAGGCCCTGGCCCCCGGACGCCGTGGGGATCTGCGGGAGCCACAGGCTCGAGCCCTTGAGTTCCTGCCGAATCGCATCGAGTTGCGGCTGTACCGCGTAGAATCCCTGCGCGATCGCCTGGTGCTCGAGGGGCTCGAGACGGGTGAGCAGAGCAGCAGCAGCGTCGAGCCGCGGCCGAAGATGATCTGGAGTGGCGAAGTCCATCGGTGTTCTTTGGGTCAGAGCAGCGCCCCGGCCACGCAGGCCGAGGAGAAGTTAGCGAGCGTGGCGGCGAGCAATGCCCGGACGCCGAGTCGGGCGATGTCGTGTTTGCGCTCCGGGACCAAGCCTCCGAGCCCACCGATCAGGATGCCGATGCTGGACACGTTGGCGAAGCCCGTGATCGCGAAGGTCGCGATCGACCGACTCCGGGCGGACAAGGAGCCTGAGACCTCGCGTAGAACGTCGAAGGCCACGAGTTCGTTGACCACGGTGCGAGTCCCCAGAACCGTGCCGACCTCGAAGGCTTCTTCGTAGGGAACGCCCATCAGGAATGCCAGCGGCATGAACAACCAGCCGAACACGCGCTCGAGGGTGAGCGGAGCGCCGCCTACGGAGAACACCTCCAAGAACGCGTTGCACAGTGCCACCAGAGCGATGAACGCGATGAGCATCGCACCGACGTTGAGCGCCAGCTTCATGCCCTCGCTCGCGCCACTGGACGCGGCATCGAGGAGGTTGGCATCGGTCTGCGGGATGTCGACATCGACCTTGCCGGCGGTCAGCGGCGTCTCGGACTCGGGGACCACCAGCTTGGCCATCACCACCGAGATCGGTGCCGTCATCGCGACCGCGGTCAGCAGGTTCTCGATCGGGATCTTTCCAATGGAGACGTACGCGCCGAGGATGGCTCCTGACACCGACGCCATCCCGGCCACCATCACCAAGAACAGCTCGCTCTCGGTGAGTTTGGCGAGGAACGGCCGAATGGTCAGAGGGGCCTCGGTCTGCCCCATGAAGATGGATGCCCCCACCGCCAACGACTCGGCGCCGCTGGTCCCCATCGTCCGCACCATCACCCAGGCGAGGCCTCGCACGATGATCTGCATGACGCCGAGGTAGTAGAGGATCGAGAACAACGAAGCGACGAAGACGATCGTGGGCAGAATCTGAAACGCAAAGATGACCCCGAGGTTGGTCTCTCCGCCCCCTTGTGCGCCCAAGCCTCCGAACACGAACGCAGAGCCCTCGTAGGACTTCTGCAGCACGGTCGTGACGCCCTGAGAGGCGGTCTCGAGAGCCGCCCGACCGGCGGCCACTCGCAGCAACAGCAGGCCGATGACCCACTGCGCAGCGACGCCCCACAGCACGGCGCGCTTCGAGATGGCCTTGCGGTCACGGCAGGCGGCAAAGGCCAGCCCAAGCATGACCAATGCGCCGCCGACCGAGACCAGGCGCTCCATCAGGTGGCCCCGTCGTCGTCGGTGAAACGAGAGAGTTCGTCGCCGATGGTCTCGAGGAACCTCCGCTTCTCGTGGAAGGGAAGGAAAGCCGACTTGAAGCCGTTCATGATCACCTGTTTGATGTCGTCGAGAGAGAAGTCCATCTGCGCGTAGAGCAGGTGAAGTTCTTTGGAGACCGTGGTGTCGGTGACCAGGCGGTTGTCGGTGTTGACCGTCACCCGAGCCCCGAGGTTGTAGTAGAGCTTCATCGGGTGCGTGGGCAGGTCTTCGACCGCGCCCGTCTGCACGTTGGAGGACGGGCAGCACTCCAGCGGGATGCGGTGGTCGACCACGTAGTGCAGCAGGTCGCCGTCTTCGCGGAGCCGGCACCCATGCCCGACCCGGTGGGCGCCGCAGTCGTGAATGGCCTGCGCGATCGATGCGGGCCCGTAGGCCTCCCCCGCGTGGATCGTGACGTTGATGTTGTTCTTCCGCACCAGCTTGAACGCCTCGCTGTGCGCGACCGCGGGGTGGTCATGCTCCGCCCCCGCCAAGTCGAACCCCACCACGCCCCGGTTCTTGTAGGCGACGACGAGCTCGGCCATCTGTAGCGAGCTCTCCGGCGAGATGTTGCGGATGCCGCAGAGGATCACCCGAGTCACCACGCCGTGCTCGAGCTCCGCATCGTGTGCCGCCGAGAGCACGGCCTCGACGATCTGCGTGAGCCGAAGGCCTTGCCGCGTATGGAGCATGGGGGCGTAACGCACCTCCATGTAGCGGACATTTTCCGCGGCCGCGTCCGCACAGAGCTCAAACATGGCGCGGTAGATCGCGTCGCGGGTTTGCAACACCATCAGCGTCACGTCGAACGCCTTGAGATACTCCACCAGGCTGCCTGTGTTCTCGCCCAGCTTCATCGCGGCGCGCAGCCCGGCTTCATCCTTGGCCGGAAACGCTATATTTTGCTCCTGCGCAAGCTCCAGGAGAGTCGACAGACGCATGGATCCGTCCAGGTGGACGTGCAGGTCCGTCTTGGGGAGCTTCTCGAACAATTCTTGGGGCAGACTCGCCATAGGTTGGCGGCCCACAGTAGCCGATCCGGCACCCATTGCCATAGACTCACAGGCCGTGACTCCGGCAATGCGGACGTTGTGTTTGGGCTTGGCGGTCGTCGCCAGCGCCGGCTGTAGTCGTCCGCCGCTTGGGGAGTTCTGTCCGGACCTCTCGGAGGGCGAGCTGGTCATCACCGAGATTCGCGGCCCGCAGACCGGCGGGGACAACCGCGGACAATGGTTCGAGGTCTACAACGCCTCGGATCGCGCGGTGGATCTTCGGGGCCTTCGCATCGAGTTCTACAACCTGCAAGGGGCAAGGCCAGCGCCCGCACGGCCGATCCTGGTTCGCGCGGAGGCATTCAGCGCACAGCCGGGTCAGTACGTCACCTTCGGACACCACGACCCCGCCGTCCTCCCGGACTTCGTCGACTACACGTTCATCAACGACTACTTCGGAACCCCCAGTCTCGACGCGGACGAACTCCTCGCTCTACTGGAGTTGGGTCTGGAGCCTGAGGACTTCGAGGACCGGCTGCCGAAGGACCTCGAGCGTGGCGGGAGGATCGACCTCGTCGCGTGTGATGTTCTGATCGATCGCGTTCGCTATACGAGCCTCCCGAGCGAGGGGACCTTGAGCTTCGACGGAGACCTCGAGCCCGACGCCGAGGACAACGACCAGCCGGAGAACTTCTGCACCGACGAGGCCGAGGAAGTCCTGGAGCCCGGCGAGCCCCGCAACTTCATCGGCCTGCCAGGCAGCCCGCAAGAGGAGAACCCCGCATGCGTCAAGTGATCCAGACCTGTGCAGTCGGCCTACTTCTGGCGTTGACGGCCAGCTGTGGCCGCAACACGGTGCACTACAGCCGCCAGGATCTTGCCAAGTCCCTTGACGATCCACAGGCGCAAGCGCAGGCCGGGCTCATCTTGGGGGAGTTCGCGCTCGCTCCCGGTGCGGTCGTCGACGGGGACACGCTCAAGGTCGGCGGCCTCGACTCCAGCCTGCGCCTGCTCGGCCTCGACACCGAGGAAACCTTCAAGTCCGAGAAGGACAAGAGGCTCTACGAGGCGCTGGGCTTCGAGGCCTACATGGCGAAGAAAGGCGAAGGCACCGATCGCCCCGCCAAGTGCGCCACCCCGCTGGGAGACAAAGCCAAGTACTTCGCCCGAGACTTCTTCGTCGGCGACGTGAGCGTGAGGCTCGAGCGCGACCATCCCAAAGACATGCGGGGCCGGTTCGGCCGGCTGCTCACGTACGTGTTCGTCAAGCGCGGCGATGTGTGGGTGAACTACAACGTCGAGGCTGTCCGCGCAGGCATGAGCCCGTACTTCACGAAGTACGGCTACTCCCGCCGCTTTCACGACGAGTTTGTGCAAGCCCAACAGGAGGCCCGAGACGCCAAGCGTGGGATCTGGGATCCCAGCCTCGAGCACTACCGCGACTACGACCGCCGGCTTCAGTGGTGGGACGCCCGGGCCGAGTTCATCGCTCGGTTCGAACAGGACGCCCAAGACCGCGACGACATGATCATGCTCGGGCACTGGGACGCGCTGGACCGCATCGCGGCCATGGAAGGCCAAGAGGTCGAGATCCTCGCCGGGGTGGGAGAGATCTACCCCGGAGAGGGTGCCCGCCCGACTCGGGTCATGCTCAGCCGCCGGATGTTCTCGGACTTCCCCCTGATCTTCTTCGACGAGGACGTGGTGCTCAGCTCCCACATCGAGGAGGCCAAGGGAGAGTTTGCCCGGGTCCGCGGGACGGTCAGCGCGTACACGTACAAGTCCCGCCGACGCCGAGACGAAGCTGACCGGACGCAGCTGCAGATCGAGGTCAAGGTGTCCCAGCAAGTCACCATCTCCGACACCGCCCCGGGCGCGCCCAGCCGCAACGAGCTCGCGCCTGCGCCCCAGCCCGAGGACGCGCCCGACCCGTACGAGGCGCTCCCCGATGCACCCCCCGCGCCTGTCTCTTATACACAT
>CAJXVA010000127.1 GCA_913061055.1 uncultured Pseudomonadota bacterium | reverse complement strand
GACCTGGCCCTGGGGATCAGGTGACTACGTCCCTGAGGGCCAGGTGCGGCCGAGCCTTCGTGGAGTGCGGAGCTCCGGATCAAGCCCGCGAAGGTCTGAGACCTAAAGAGCCAGTCCACTACTTCCGGACTGGTTACCCCGACTGCCGAGCACTTTCGTACCCGGCCGCCTCCGTACGAGAGTGTGTTCGCTACGCCTTCTCGAGCACGACCGCGATCCCCTGACCGCCGCCGATACAAGCCGAGCCAACCGCATACTTCCCACCGCGACGCTGCAGCTCGTGCACGAGGTGCGTCGTGATCCGCGATCCCGAAGCCGCAAGCGGGTGCGCCATCGCGATCGCGCCACCGTTGACGTTCACCTTGCTGCGGTCGAGCTCCAGCTCCTTCTCGCAAGCGAGATACTGCGGAGCGAACGCCTCGTTGATCTCGATCAGATCCATGTCGTTCAGCCCAAGGCCCGAACGATCCAGCGCGGACTTGATCGACGACACGGGACCAATGCCCATGATCGTGGGATCAACGCCAGTCACGCCCCACTGCACGAGTCGCGCAAGCGGAGTGAGCCCGTGCTTCTTCACAGCATCGGCGCTCGCAAGAATGATCGCGCCAGCACCATCACCAATGCCCGAAGCATTGGCAGCGGTCACAACCCCACCGAAGTTGGGCCGGAGCTTCGCCATGCTCTCCATGTTGGCGTCGGGTCGAGCGTGCTCGTCCACCTCGAACATGCTGGTCCCCTTACGGCTCTTGAGCTCAACCGGCGCAAGCTCAGCCTTGAAGTAGCCGTTCTCCTGAGCGTTGGCCCAAGCTTTCTGGCTGCGCAGGCCGTACTCATCGGCTTGCTCGCGGGTGATGTCGTACTTCTTGGCGAGGTTCTCGGCGGTCACGCCCATGGCACAACCCGCGTGCGGGTCGGACAGGGAACTCCACAGAGTGTCCTCGAGCTCGGGCGCCTTGCCCAAGCGGATGCCGAAGCGAATGCCACGTGCGCTGAAGGGCGCCTGGCTCATGTTCTCGGCACCGCCGGTGAGCACGACCTCGGAGTCACCGAGCAGGATCTGCTGGGCACCGTTGACGACGGACTGGAAGCCGGAGCCGCACAGGCGGTTGACGGTGAGGGCGGGAGTGGGGATCGGGACGCCGGACTTGAGGCCAATGTGGCGCGCCATGTAGATGGCGTCGGCGGAGGTCTGGGCGACGTTGCCCACGACGACGTGGTCGACGATGTTGGGGTCGACACCGCCGGCCTCGAGCGCGGCCTTGGAGGCGATGACGCCGAGGTCGATCGCGCTGAGGTCCTTGAGCTTGCCCCCGAAGGTGCCAAACGGGGTGCGCTTGGCGGCGACGATGTAGATCTCTTTGTTGAGCGGCTTCGCAGGCATGCGGACACTCTAGCCACGCAAACCATCGATCGGACGTCCCCAGGCGGTCCAGCTCGTGGATTTTGCTCACGATTTCGGCCCGGGCCCGCGGCGCGGACGACACCAGGGGCGTCGGCACGCACCAGAGCGCGTTCTGAGGGCTTGGCGGTGGGATCGATGCTCGCCCGGCCGGCGCAATCGCAGGGGTCAATCCACGTGGGCAGGGGTCAGCTGGACTCGAGCGCGTCGATGACATCCACGAGAGCGGTCAGCGCGGAGGACATCTTCTCGGACGGGTTCTTCGCGACCCGGAACTCTCGGGTGGCCGACCCGACGATGAGGAGGTCGGGGGTGGCGTCCATGAACGCGACCGGGGGTGGCTTGGTCGGCAGCTCGGACAGCGCGGATCGGAGCGCTTCGAGGTCGGCTGGCCCGGCTTGCCCGGTGATCGCGTAGGGCGTGGGGTAGTCGGCAGCCTCGTGCGCCTCGGCGTTGCTGGTGTAGGTCGTGCGCAGCTCGAGCCGGCCGTGCTCGTAGACGGTCAGGGCCCGGGTCTCCTCGCCTTGGGTGAACATGTAGAACAACTCGATGCGGTCGGGTCCGGGGGCAAACCCGTCCTTGCCGTTGTCCCGAGCCTCCTTCACCAGGTCGTTGAGCGCATCCTTGGCGGATGCGACCGCTTTGGGTAGTCGGGGCGGAGTGTTGACCACGATGACGCGGCGGTGATGCGTCGACATGTCTGCAATGGTCAGGGCACCTCCATCGAGCACGCCGCGCTCGTGGTAGTCGGGCTTCGCAGATTCGAACCGGGGGTTGCTCAGCGATGCCCTCAGCGTCTCGAGCTCCGCGGGCGGCACCCGCAGGACCCGGATGCGGAGCTCTTGCGCGAACGGATTGCCCGGGATCGCGCTGTTCTCGAACGAGCGCAACTCGACAAGGCCATCGTCATACACAGCCAGCCATTGATCCCAACCAGCGACCGGAGCGCTCCAGTTCCCGATCGCCAACAGCGGATTGCCGGGCGCGAGCGTCGGCTTCGGAGGGGCGGGTGTCGGAGACGGCTTCGGAGGGGCGGGTGCAAACTTCGCCGTCGGAGTCTCTGGCGGACTGCTCGGCGCGGTCTTTTCGGGGGTGCCCCCGGTCGGAGCGCAGGCGACCGCGGCGAGGGCGAGGACGAAGAAGCGCCGATGCACGGCCGTAGGACGCCGGCCACGGGCAGATGTTCCAACTTGGAGCTCCCAAAGCGCGTCGTTGCCACCGATTGGGCTGGAAAACCGTTGCGCTGGGCGGCCGTCGGCGATTCAATGCTCCCGTGCTCGCGGCCGTGCTCAGCAGTGTGGTGCTGATGGCGCCGGCCGAAGCGACCGTGGAGGCGCCGCCGTCGGTCGACGTGCCACCGCTGCGTCGCTACCTGACCCGCCAGGTTCCCTACAGCGCGCGCTTTGTCGACCACGGTGTGCTGAAGGTCAGTGGCGCGGGCGGGTGGCCGCACCTGTACGCGCTACGGCTGCACCTGGGCATCCTCGATCACTTGGTGGTCGGCCTGCAGACGCACTGGCTTCCCAACCAGCGGCTGCCGCAGCTGAGCCCCGAGGTCTCGGTGGCCTTCCTGCGCATGCGTCACATCGAGTGGGGCGTGCACTACCGACAGACGCTGTATCCCTCGCCCGAGGTCGACGGCGATCCGAAGACGGAGTCGTTCCCGCAGCGCGATCACTGGATGCTCTCGAGCCTGAGTTGGGGCAACCACTGGCTCAGCGGTGGGTTCGACTTCGGCCTGGTTCGCGCCCGCATCAAGGACCCGGGACAAGACCCTCCGGATCCCGACACGAACCCGTCGATCATCCGTTGGAAGCTTGGCGGTGGACTCCACCTGCGGGCCGGAACACGCCGGTGGGGTTTCACGGCCTCCATGTTGGCACCGCAGCTGATGGCCGAGCTCGCCTTCGACGTCCGCTTTGGGTTGTTCGAGATGCGACGCAAAGGCGGCTGGCGTCCCTCGGGCGTCGTCTACAGCACCGACCGACGCGTGCCCCAATGGCGCTGATCCGGTTCGAGACACTCGCGGGTGGCGTGCAGCGGATGCGGCCGGAAGCATCGTCCACGGTGCGGGACGTGTTGTGTGCGCTGCGCGATGACGAGGCGTTTCGGTCGGAATGGAATGCGGCGCTGGCCGAGGTCCCGTTTGGGGCGTACCGGTGGGAGACGCCGCGGCTGACGAGCGCGAGTCTGGGCGACCCGTTCGAAGCGGTCGTCGTCGACGATCCCCGATTGGAGCGACGACAGCAGCCGGGCGCGTTCGCCGAGCACTTCGACGCCAATCCGGGTGCCTCGATCGTCGTGATGCCGAACCTGGGAGCCGATGCGGTCCTGGTCGTGCCCGCGCCCTTGGCTGAGCGCAGCTGCTACTGCCACCTCGCGGCATTTGTCCGCGGTGCTCCCGCGCAGCAGCGGGATGCGTTGTGGCAACGGACTGCGAAGGCGACTCTCGATCGGGTGGGCGAGCGTGCGGTGTGGCTCAGCACCGCCGGGGGCGGGGTACCGTGGTTGCACGTTCGCTTGGACGACCGGCCCAAGTACTACGCGCACCGGCCCTACAGGGTCTGCTAGAGGCTCTCGGGAGGCGTGCGGGGGGTGCTTCGCCGAGCTCCGCCGATGCGCTGCTCAGGTCGGGGCACCTTCGTCGGAGGTGCTACGTCTGGCGTCGGTCGGGGGGTGCTCCGTCGGGCGCCACGAACTCGGTGCTCGGGGCGGGGGAGCTTCTGATCGGGGACGGCGTTCTCGGGCGTGACCTCTGGCGCTGGTGTGGTCTCGCAGGGTTCGGCGTCGGGGATCGCCGGCTCGTGCTCGAGGAACGCGGGCTGCTCTGACTCGGAGCTCTCGTCGATCTTCGGGCCGTCACCGTGGGGCGCACACGCTGCCAGCGCGAGCGAGAGGCCGGCGGCAGTTGCGAGCGAGGCCCGCCGTGCCAAGCGATGAAGGGGGACGATGCGCTCGGGCTGAAACCAGACGTCGCCAGCGGAGCTCGGGAAGTAGGAGATGCAGATGTCGTCGTCGGCGGAGTCGAGCAGCGCACGCGCGTCCGACTCGGGCATCGCGGAGAGGTCGTGGACCTTCTTCTGACACTTCGAGCAGAAGCGACCGCGCTCAGCGGGAGTCATCCGGTCCCAGTCCTCATTGCAGGGCTCGGGAATATCGATCTCGCTAGTCTTCACGTGTCTTCCCAACGACTCGGTGGGGTGTCTGATCTACTCGGATTCGCAACGCGACAACCGCTGGCTCAAAGGCCGTCCAGCGGTTCGCGGACGCGCGCAGGCCGGCCCGCGGTTCGCTTCATCTTGCCCTTCTTGCGGATCGTCTTCGTGGGCAAGGGCTCCGGCGGAGGCGGAGCGTAGTCGCCCTTGGTGCGGATGAGCTCCTCTTCGATGGGCATCGGCTCGCCCAAGGTTCGAATCAGCTCGTCCGGCGGTGGCGTGGCGTCGCAGGGCTCGGCGTCGGGAATCGATGGGTGGACCTCGAGGAACGCCGGCTGCTCGGTCTGCGCATCCTCGATCACCGGGCCTTCGCCGTGGGGAGCACAGGCTGCGAGTGCGAGGGAGAGGCCAGCGGCGGCCGTCGAGGAGGCGCGGCGGAAGAGGCGACCGATCGGGACGATGCGGTCAGGCTGGAACTGGACCACGCCGGTCTTGTCGGACAGGTAGGACACGCAGATGTCGGCGTCCGACTCGAGTACGGTCTTGGCCTCTTTCTCGGACATCGACGACAGGTCGTGGACCTTCTTCTGGCACGCACCGCAGAACCGGCCGCGCTGCTCGGGCGTCATGCGTCCCCAGTCTTCGTTGCACGGCTCGGGGATACGGATGTCGTCGGCCTTCACCTTTCGCCCGAACGAACGTGTGCTTGGACCGGTCTACATGGGCCCCAAAATGCCATCCCGAGCCCCGCGGACGCCGTGGGAGCGTGATCTCAGCGTGACCGATTCACGCGCGTCCCCCGATGACTCAGCACCGGAGGGCCTGCCTCACCGGCAGAGGTCGCCGCGGTCCGTCAGACCGTTCCCGTTGATCGTGAACACCGCGGGAACAACCGTTTCGAGGGGCGCGACGAGCGCGGCTGGCGGCGCAGGGGTCTCTTCGGGGGCGGTTGGCGCGGGCTCGGCCGGCTCGTCGCTGTTCTCCCATCCGCCGTCATCGTCGCTGTTTTCCCAGCCGCCGTCATCGTCGCTGTTCTCCCAGCCACCTTCGTCGCCGGTATCCCAGCCGCCTTCATCGCCACCGTCGCCCCCAGCTCCACTGTCCCCACCGCTGGAGCTGCTCGGGGTGGACTTCGACCACGGAGGGTTGGGGCTTCTGTCCTTGTAGGACAGGACGATGAGATGGTTGCGTTTCTTGCCTGGTGATCGGACTCGGGTGCGCCCCGGCAGGAGGACCCCGCCGACTTGCTCGTGCTTGTCGTGCTCGAAGGTGAACAGCCACTGCCCTCTCGCATCGAGGCTGCCTTCCCAAAGCTGTCCTCCCGCGAACACCCAGCCGCCATCGACCCACCCGAACCAGAGCTCCTGCACGTAGCCGGCGCCCGCAAGCGTGAGTACCTCGTACCCGCGTTTTCGATCCCACTTCTGTTTGGCGAGGGTGCTGCCTTCGATGATCGGCGCGCCGCCGAGCACGAGCGCCACCAAGCCCTCGTAGGAGAGCGGCACGCCCAGCACGGCTTTGACGGCGCAGGGATCGGCCGGACCCGAGTAGAACCCGGTGGGGATCTCGTCGAGCTTGTAGCGCATCGCGTAGCCATCTTCGGAGAAGGCAAGCGTCACGAGCTCGTTTCCGGCCTTGGTGACCGTGGCCCGGAAGCGCGCATCGGTCTGGGCCAGCAACTGAAGGTCTGCCCGGACGACGCGGTCGAGGGTGATCTGCGCATCGGGCACCGCAATCGCTGAGAGCTGAGGCTCGGTGCGTTGCATCAGCGAGTCGGCGGCGGGCTGTTCGCCAACCCGGTACGGCGGCTTGTGTCCGCAAGCCACCAGGAAGCCGAACCCAGCGAGGGCGATCGTGCGCACGAGGGTCTGCACGCGCGCAGGGTAACAGGCCGAAAGCCTGCAACCTCGGACGATTCTGAGCGTCCTGCCTGTATGTGAACCCGTTTTCGCATCGCGTGGGCGCAGCCGTCGGGCTGCTCGTGCTGACCCAAGCCTTGGGCTGCCAGAGCCCGGAGGATGTCGGGTTTGAAGCGGGGGCGAAGTACCTCGCCCCCATGGCGGCGATTGGCGCCGATACGGCCACGATGCCCTGCCCGGAGCGCCTCGCACTGTACGAGGAGTTCATCGGCAAGGAGAACGAGCGCGCGAAGCTGAAGCCCTCCGTAGAAGGGACGCTCGAGAAGGACGGGTTCGCTGCCGGACTCGACAGGATGGCGAAGATGTCGGTCGGGGTGTTCGAAGCGTTTGAGCGCACGTGTCCGGCCGAAACCCCCAAGGCCAAAGAGTTGGCGGCGGGCGTGGCGAAGGAGCTCGGAATCGAGGCCAAGGTCCCATCACTGGGGGACTGATTCCGGCGCGCCCTTCCAGAGCAAAAAAGAAAGGGCGCGACGCAGACGAAGCGGCACCTGACCGCTGTCGTTGCGCCCCGACCCTGTAAATCATGGCGCAGGTGAGACAGTGTGCAAGGTCGTGTCGCCATCAACGGTCAAATAGCGGCGCAACTTCGCGTAGGTTTTCTTGCCGATGCCTTTGACGCGCATCACATGGGCCGGCCGGGTGAACCGGCGCCGGTCCCGATAGGCGAGGACTTTGTCGGCGGTGGCCGGGCCCACGCCAGGCAGCAGCATCAGCTGCGTTCGGTCGGCCGTGTTGAGGTTGACCGTGCCCTCGAGGATGGGCGCAGCGAACAGTGCAACAGGCTGCAGGGGGACGGCATGCGCGGCGGTGGGCAGGCAGCAGAGCAGGCCGAGACAAAAGGACACGAGCGTTGCCTTCATGGGGCTCGGGTTTCGCAAGCCGCGGGCCGAGGCTGGTCCCAGCAATTTCAACCGGTTGCTTCGCAGCGTTCAGAGCGTGGCCGCAAGGTGGGCCACACGATGGTCCGAATGGACCGCACGCCCTGTCAGAAGTTGCACGAGGGCGCTTCGTCCGAGCAGCTACCCGCCAGCCACGGGAGCGAGCTGGGGTCGAACGTTCCCGACCAATCCACCCCCATCACGCAGTCTCGGATGACCTTCGGAGACTCGCTCGCCAGGCAGTCTTGAAACTCCTGCGCTGCTTCATCGATCACATCGAGGTTGCGGGTCATGATGAACCGCGTCCCCATGATGCCTCCGTTCCCGCAGTGCTCGGATGAACGGGCGTCGAGGAGCACGGTGCCGTCACCGTTGACGTAGACGGTGGTCTCCGAGACATCTTTCGCCCCGATGGTGTACGAGAGGCGACCGGGCGGACGCCATCAGCCCCAAGAACGCTCCCTACGCCAACGTTCCCACTGGGCTCAGCATCCCGCAGCAACCCTAGCAGCCTGTGGGGCAACTCCCACGAAGGGGGCTACGTCCCCGCAGTGAGGGGGATCGCGAGGCCCCACTCTCGGATCACACCGGTTGGCAGATCTTGACCTGGCGGTGGGGCGCCTGGTTGTCCGCGTCGGGTTGCTGGTAGACGCCGTCGGAGCCGGTGAGACGGCAGGTGTATCCGCCGCGGCAGTCGTCGTTGCTCTTGCACGCCCGGCGACAGGTCGTCCGCGCGGAGACCTCGTCGGCGCACAGGCCCTCGCCCAAGCAGACCTCATGAGGCAGGCAGGAGTTGAGTGGCTCGAGGACGGTCCCATCCGCAGCGACCGCGGCCTTGTCCTCGCGGTCGGGGTCACAAGCCACGCTGAGGAAGTCGGTGCCGTACGTCTTCACGCACTTGGCCTCATCGGGGCAGGAGGTACGAGAGCAGCCTTCGATGATGCACTCGCCCTGTCCGCCGATGCGGTTGGACAGGTCGCAGCTACGCTCGCCTTGCAGGGAGCAGTCGGTGCTGCGACGGCACGCGTCACCGATCTCGGCCCGGCATGCGGAAGCGAGGGAGGCGACGGCCACGAGGGCGACTGCGAGAAAGGCGCGCATCAAAGCGCCGGGACAATACACCACCTTCCCCGGGGTGTCCTGTGGCCTGGGTCCGTCTCCATGCGGGTATTCGCGGCGCTCGCCCCCGGCGGCGTTTTCGTGCCAAGGTGGGCGGGCACGTGTCGTCCGAGCTTGAGGACATCCTGGTCGCCTTTTCGCGGTTGGTCGAAGAACACGAGGCCTCCCAGGAGGACGGCCCGGAGGAGGAAGATCCGGAGAACTTCCGGTGTGAGGGCTGTGTGGACTGCGTCGCTTGCCGGTTCTGCACGGCCTGCGAGCGCTGCACCAACTGCACTTACTGCGACGCGTGCTCCGACAGCGCGGACTGCACCCAGAGCCGCGAGTGCGTGGCCTGTGCGGACTGCAGCCAGAGCAACCTGTCGGGATACTGCGAAAAGAGCTCGTACCTCACGCTCTGCCTGGACTGCGACAACTGCGTGCAGTGCTTCGGGTGCGTGGGCCTCAGCGGCGCCGAGTTCCACATCCTCAACAAGCCGTTCAAGCGCGGGGCGTACTTCAAGAAGGTGGCCGAACTGCGGAAGCTTCTCGACGTGAAGCTCACCGAGGGCTGGATGCCGCCGTGGGCGGAGGAGGCCGCGGAAGAAGCGCCAGTCGAGGACGAGGCGCCGGAGCCGGAAGAGGCACCGGAGTCAGAAGAGGCACCCCAGCTCGAAGCGGTGCCAGCCGTCGTTCCCGTGGAGCGAGCGCACTCCATGGAGGTCACAGCTCCGGTTGTCCTCGAAGCAGAGCCGTCTACCGACCACCACACCGAGGTGGCCACACCAGCGGTTCCGCGTCGGGTCGACCCGTACACCGACCGCACCTCGCGGTTGCCCGAGGTCCCCGCACCCAAAGAGCACACCGGCTCCTGGCCCCCCGCCGACGCGAAGGTTGCCCGCTCGATGGACCGCGGCAGCCGGTCGGCGGAGCCGTGGGAGGAGCTGTTCGAGCCTGACGAACTCCCACCGCCCCGGGCTCCCGCCGAGACGTCTGCACCCGAGCCCGCGAAGGTCCGCGAAGAGCCGGCAGCGCCTGCGGTGCCGAAGCGCGGCCGATTCGACCGACTCGTCACGCCGCCCGCAACGACCGAGCCCGCATCGACCGCGTCGGCTCCGCCCGCACCCGAGGTCAAGCGCTCGGAGCCGCCATCGTCCTTTCTGGGCCAGCTTCCCGAGCCCGCGTCGTCGGATCCCGAGTCCACCGGCAGCATTCGCCGCGCCAAGAGACCGCGTCGCGAGTAGCGTTGGCTTGGCTCGTTCCCGCTTGCGGATCGACCGGTCCATCGGGCGAGACGGCGACCCATAAGAACGGATACCCAACATCTCGTCATCCATCCCACGGCCGATCCTTTCCTCCAGCCCTGTCAATTCGGCGCGGCGATGTAAGTCGCAAAGACTTCACCCTCGAGTTCGACGACTTGGCCGGTGATGCGGTGCACGAAGATCGGTCGGGTCAAGTCTGCGGACTCTTCGCTGTCACACGAAACGATGATTCCATCGGGCGATACAAAGCGAAGTGACTGCGAACAATCCTCTACCTCGCTGATCGTTGGCGGTGACGTTCTGAGGTCCGCGATGCCATCCCCGACGATCAGCCAGTTTTCGTCGTCCGAAAACGACCAGATGCTCCCGGACCGAGTCGACACGACTTCAGCGGCGCCGAGCGCTCCGTCGGACTGGAGTTCGAGCCGCCTGGCCGTGTACGTGTTGCCCGAATCTCGAACCATGAAATAGAGGTATCGCCCATCCTTGGAGAAGTATGGGAAGTGCGCATCCTCTGCGACCAGGGATGCCGCGCCGAGTGTGTGTGTCGACGTGAGGTAGATGTCTCTCGAGCCGCCGGCTAGCTGGGCACCAAACGCGAACCAGGTTCCATCCCCAGAGGCGTCGAGCCGGTGCGCGAGGACTCCGGTGGCTCGTCGTTCCAGCGCCCCTTGCGTGAGCTGAACCGGCGGCCCGAATCCGCCCGGGCCCACGGGGAACCAGGACACGTCCCGGATCGGCTCCTCCCGCACGCCTTGTACGGTGAGGATGCCGCCGCTCGCATGAAGCCAATTGACCAACTCATCGAACCCATCCTGCAGCGGGACGTCCTGGACGCGAAGGTCGCTGGCAAGGACGTCGACGAACTCCACGCGACTGCGTACGTTGGCCATTCCAGGGGTGCCTTCTGTCAGCAGCTCCAGGACCGGCCCGACCATGCGCGACCATTGATCTGCCTCTTCGGTGTAGGCGACAAGCAGCTCAGCCGCGCCATCGGGAACAGAGACGCGGTCGAGTCGATCCTGCGTACGCCAGACGAAGTAGTCCTCCACCACCGCGACGGGACCCCCGTAGACCTCTGGGTCGAAAGGGTGGAACGCCTCGAGCTCCGTGGCCGCGCCATCCTCGATGGTGAAGGTGTGGACAGTGCCCCAACTGGGCTCGAGGCCATTTGAGGAGAGAGCCCAGGTCTCCCCCACCTTGAAGAGGGTGCAATCGTCCGAAGACGGACACGTGGAGAGCCCCAACGGTGTGCGCGTCCCAAATGGATCGAAGATGGCGTGGGAAACTACATCGTCCGGATCCCAGTCGAAGAAACTCCGCGACTGAACGCTGTAGAGGTCGCCGTGCGCCCGAAGCGTGCTCCAGACCCCGGGGAGAAGAACGGCCTCGGGCCCAATCTCGCCGCTGGCGCGGATGTCGTGGGCCACGACGCCCGCATCCGAGACATACACGAGCCGAGCGACGAGGGCATGAGGGTCCGCGGGACCGTCGGCGTCCGTATCGGTATCTTCTGGAATCTCGTTCTCGCCAGTCGACCCCGCGGAGGAACCGGACTCATCGAGGACACCTGTCGTTGTGGCTGAACCTCCCGTCTCCCCGCCTCCCGCCGGGACGAGCGACGGCGAACATCCAACGCACAAGACAAAGACGGCAGCCCTGCGGTAACGTAGGTACATCCAGGCCACCAATACCCAAGATCCTAACATGTCGAAACGACTGCCCTCGGTCATCGTCCGCCTCGTGGCCGGACCGGTGCTGCTCTGGCCCATCGGGTGCGGACCGGTGGTGGAGATCAGCGCCGAGGTAGAAGCTTCTGGGGACAGCGCGGGCGCGGACACGTCCACGAGCGCGGTGCCGGAAGGGTCGACGACCGCCGCACCGACGGAAACCACCGTAACGACGTCCCCCATGCCTCCGCCACCTCCGCCGCCGGGGACGACGTCCACCTCCTCTGGCACGACGACGGCGGAGGATCCGATCGACGACCCCTGTAGCTGCCCCTTCATCTGTGACGACTTCTGTCCGCCCGAAGGATGCAGGGGCTACGACCCCACCTGCGGAATCTGGATCGAGTGCAGCATCTACGACCAAGACTGCGCGTCCGACGAGAAGTGCATGCCGTGGGCGAACGATCGGTCCCCGGTCTGGAACGCCACGCGGTGTTTCCCCCTCGATCCCGACCCCGACCAGGTCGGTGAGCCGTGCACGGTCGAGGGAAGCCCGGCATCAGGCATCGACAGTTGCGGTCTCGCTGAGCTTTGCTTCGACGTGGACGACGCAGGCAACGGGACGTGCGTGTCCTTCTGCGGCGGGTCCGAGAATGTGCCCACGTGCCCTGAGGGCCAAGCATGTTCGCTCACGAACGAGGGAGTGCTGTCTCTGTGTTTGTACGCCTGCGATCCCCTGACGCCTTCGTGTGCGGAGGGGGAAGGCTGTTTCCCTACGGGGAACGAGTTCGTCTGCCGACCCGCCTCGAGCGACGCAATCGCAACGTCGGGCATGTGCCACCTGACGGGCGGCTGCCAGCCAGGGACCGCATGCGTAAACCCGGCCATCGTGCCCGACTGCGAGACCGGATGCTGCAGCGCTTGGTGCGATCTCTTGAGCCCGGAATGCCCCCCGAACACCGAGTGCGCCCCCTGGTTTGAGCCGGATGGCCCCCCAGAGTTCGAGAACCTTGGGATCTGCGCGTCGCTGCCCTGAGAGCGCAGCGTCCGCCGAGATCTATGGCTACTTCTTGCGAGCCCGCGCGGCGACGAAGGAGAAGCCAGACGTGTGGCCGCTGCGGTCGTACGGGTCGAGCACTTTCGATGGGCCGCCGTAGTCGACGCTGTCGAAGCGGTACCAGGGGGCGATGCCAAAGGCCCTGCTGCCAAACGCGAGAGCGAGCGAGGCGCGAACCGCCTGCCGCTTGCCGCCCCAAGTCCCCTTGCCGATGCTGCTGATGTACTCCGCGGCCAAGGCTCCCTGCACGAGGTCGGTATCGCGAGCGACCAACAGCCGTGTGAAGATCCGAACCCAGTGTGAAGATCGTGAAGATCCGATCCGGAGGATCCGATCCGGAGGATCCGATCCGGAAGATCCGAAGATCCCGAACGAAGATCCAACGAAGATCCCGAAGATCCGAAGATCCGAACCCGAAGGTCCGGGAACCCGAAGGTCCGAAGGTCCCGTCCGAAGGTCCGAACCCAGGGTTGTTTCAGCGGAGGTGCCGCCGATGGCCCAATGGCCGCCGAAGATCCCGAAGATCCAAACCCAGGTTTGTTTCAGCGGAGGTACCGCCGAAGATCCAGATCCGAAGATCCAAACCCAGGGTTGTTTCAGCGGAGGTACCGGCGGTGGCCCAGTGGCCAACCGTATGGCCCACGGGCGGGCCACCGTTGCGCAACGCTCTCCCAGCACTCCCGGAATCACGCGGTTTCTACCGCTCGCGAAGATGGTTGACTCCTTGCTGTGTCTGATGACCGGTGCGTTCCTCGAAGCTCTCCTGCCTTGACCGCGCGCGCAGCATCTCCTGTGGGCGCTCGGCAGGATTTCCGTGGAGGCCGTCCCCGTGACTCGCCCACGGTTCATCGAGGTCGGAGAGGTCGTCATGGGGACGCGCAAGTGCAGCGAAGGTCGCTTCTTCCTGCGGCCCAGCCCGGCCACCGACCATCTCTTCCGCTACTGCCTCGCTCGAGCCGTCCGTCTCTCCGGCGTCCGGCTCCACGAGTTTCAGGTCCTCAGCAACCACTATCACGTCGTCTTCACCGACGTTCGTGGGCAGCGGCCCGTTTTCTTTCGCGAGCTCAACCAGTTCGTCGCCCGAGGCGGCAACGCCAGCCTTGGCCGTTGGGAGAACTTCTTTGCGCCGGGCTCCTACAACGCCGTCAGCCTGGTCGACGGCGACGCCATCGAAGACGAGTGCCTGTACACCCTCTGCAACGTCGTCGAGGCTGGCCTCGTCAAGCTTCCCGAGTATTGGGATGGTGTCTGCAGCTGGAGCATGAACTACGGCCAGTCCAAGAATATTCCGCGACCCGAGGGCTTCTTCGACGGCTCCAGCGACAAGACCCGCGACGAAGAGGTCCTCACGCTGGTGCGACCCGAGGCGCTCTACCCCGGCCTCACCGATACCGAGGCTCGCGACAAGCTTCGCGACAAGGCCCGCGAGCGAAGCCACGCCAAGGCGGACGCGCTTCGGAAAAGCGGAGGCTCCTTCATGGGTATGAAGCGTATTCGTCGGCAGCCCACCGACTCCTCGCCGACTACTCGCCTTCCGCGACGCGGTATTCGGCCGACCGTCGCCGGCAAGAACAAGTGGGCCCGCATCGAAGCGCTACAGCGAAACGCGGTCTTCCTCGATGAGCATGAGCGCGCACGCTTACTCTTCGAAAGCGGAAAGCGCGATGTCGTCTTTCCTCTCGGTACATATCTGATGGTCCAACGCTACGGCGTTGCCGTTGACGTCGCAAAAAGCTGAGCCCTCGCGGTTTCAGGCGCAGCAGGCGAGCCCAGTGCTCGTCCGGGGGTGCTGGTTTCTCGCCAGGTGTGGCTCACGAAATGCCCCGCCCGTCCGCGACTTCCTGCCCCGAGCCGCGGCGTTCTCATCCACTCGCGTCGATCGTCACCCCCCTGCGCGCCGATCGGCCCACTCGCCGGTCAACAACCCTGGGTCGGGGATCCGGCTAGAGCTAGAGCGGCGTCACGAAGCCCTCACGGCTTCGCGAGACGGCGATGTCGCTCCGCTTCAGCCGTCTTCCCCAGGCCAGCCAGCGTCAGCGCGAACGCCTCGTGCATCCGCTCGGGCGTACCGTCATCGACCCCTCGGGTCCGTTCCACCAACGCTTCCGCGGCCTCGCAGTGCGCAAGCGCGGCCTCCGGGCGCCCCGCTTTCGTCTCGGCAGAGCACGCCCCGATGTGCAGGGGTGCACGGGCGTAGGAACTGCCCGCCTCGTCCCCCCAGATCTCCAGGGCACGGTCGAAGTGTTTGACCGCCGCCTCGTAGTCATCACGCCACAGCGCGTCGCTGCCAAGGATGCCGTGGATGTCCGCGATGTCGGCATGCTCGTCCCCGACCGCACCTTCGAGCTGCTTGAGCGCCCCCTGCAGCAACGGGACCGCTTCGTCTTCCTTCCCCGCGCGACGCAAGGCGACGGCAAGCGAGACCCGGAACAGAAGGGTCTCGCGCTTGTCGTCGCCGATCGCCTCGCGTGCCCAGTCGTACGCACGACGCTGAGCATCGGCTGCGTCCGCAGGTGAGCGATCCGCGAGAATCATGCCGCGACGCGAAACGAGTCGCGCCCGGGTGAGAACGCTGCCTCCGTCTGCGAGCAGATGGTCAGCCCTGTCCAACGCCTCCAGCGCCTCGTCGACCGCCCCGGTCTGGGCCAGCCCGGTCGCCAACGCTTCCAGTCCTGGCACGAGCGGCTTGTGGTCCTCTCCGAGCCCACGCTCGACCGCCGCCAGCTCGGCCCGGCTCGCTCGCACCGCCCCCTTCATATCGCCGTGGTGTCGTCGAGCCAGCGCAACCGTCTGCAAGGCGCTCGCCGTGGCCGGATGGCCGACACCCACGAACGCCTCCAGATCCTCGAGCGCCTGCTCGGCCAGAGCGGCACCCGGCTCGAGCCGACCCATGCTCAAATAGAGGCGAGCCAAGGCCCGTCGCACCTGGGCGACCACCAGCCGGTGATCCGGTCCCAACTTCGATGCGAGGGCCGCAGCCTCGGTGGCGGCCCGCAATGCCGCGTCCGGATCGCCGGCGGTGCGCTCGACCATCGCACGGGCCAACGCCCGCAGCATCGTGCGGCGAGTATTGCCCGTCGCCGGCCACTCCAGGGCGATGAGCGACTGCCAAACCCGTCCCTCCTCGATGCGCCCCAGCGCGCGCGTGGTGAGCTTGGAAAGCGTCAGGGCAGCACCCGCGGCGACGACGGGAAGCTCGTGCCGTCGCGCTCCCTCGTACGCGGCGACCAGGTGCGTGCGTGCCTCGTCGAAACGCAGCAAGTTGGCGGTGATCCGCCCCAGCAACAGGAGCGCCCGGGCCTCGGCCACGCCGTCGCCGGCCTCGCGCGCGTCCTCGAGTGCAGCCTGGACCTCCGCGTGGGCTTGGGTCGTCTCCGAGATCATGAAGCGCGCGCGCGCAGCCACGATCGCCTCGGCTCGCCGTTGCGCTGGTTCGTCGTCGGCCCCCGGAAAGCGTTCGCTCGCCGCGTAGTCCGGGTCCGCGCACGCAGTGGTGTCGGGCAGCGCAGCGACAATACCGTCTGCGCGGGCGAGGGTCCGCGGGCCCGCATCCCTCAGAAGATCAACCGCAACGGCAAGGTGACGGCGGCGATCGTACAAGCACGCAACACGCCGCTCCATCTCCGGCAACGGAAGCTCGCGCCGCACGTGGGTGGCCTGACAGGTCTCCTGATAGTTGGCGACCCACGCGTCCCGGTATGCGTCGAGCTCGGGGCCGATCCAAGCCCATGTCGATGCGCCGAGACCCGAGGGCTCCGCCTGCAGCGCCTGCCCAACCTCAATCGCGGTCTCCTCGTCCCAAACACCTGCGAGCTGCTCGCCCGCGCCCGTGCATCGCTCGTCTTCGGGAGCGCCCATGGCCCACCCCGCGGCAAGCCCGGTCGCACCGAGCACCATCGCAATTGCTCCCGCCGTCCAGCGGTTCGCGCCGCGTCGGTTCTGCCGCAACAGCTCGGCCACCACATCGTCCATCGAGCCGAACCGCTGCTCGGCCTCGGTCGCCAACAGGCGCGTCAACGTCCCCCGGAGCGCTCGCGGGACGCCTCGCGCCACGGGAAGCTCGATGGGGTCCATCGCCGATGCCGCCAACACCGGCAGCGGTCCCGATCGAATCCGACGACCGTACACGGCCTCGAACAGCGTCGCCCCCAGCGCGAACTGGTCTGCGGCCGCCGCCGCCGGACGCCCCTCGAGCTGCTCCGGCGCCATGTAGGCTGGAGTTCCGCACACGCGCGTCAGCGTGGACGCGACGTCTTCGGTGGAGTCGCCCTCGTCGAGCGCTGCCGCACGATCGGGCGCAGGCGCACGATGACGGGCAAGACCGAAGTCCATCACCCGTACGCGCTGCTCGGCGTCGATCATGATGTTCTCCGGTTTGACGTCGCGGTGCACGACGCCTGCCGAGTGCGCTGCCGCGAGACCCTTTGCAATCTGAACGAACACCTCGCGCAACGCCGCCCAGTCTCGCGCAGGGGCTGCCCTCCAGTCGGCGATCCACGCATGCAGGGTCTGCCCCTCGACGTATTCCATCGCGAGGTACAGCTGCCCGTCGTGATCCCCCACCTCGAACACCGTCACCACGTTGGGATGGCCGAGACGCGCAAGGGCCAGGGCTTCGATCCGCAACTGCCCGCCATCCCCACCGTCCGATTCGCGGAGAACCTTGATCGCGACGGCCCGATCGAGCGAGGGGTCCCACGCGGCAAACACCAGCCCCATCGCACCGCCGCCGATGCGCCGCATCACGTGGTACTGCGCGATCCGAGCCGGCTCGACGCGAGCGAACATGCGCTGACGGATCCGCGCGAGTCGAACCGCGGCGTCGAGCCCGTCAGCCCCTGGCTCGGACCCGTGTTCGGTTTCGTCGTCAGATCGGGAAGAGGTAGACACCGTATCCGCCTAAACGTCCGCCCGGGCGATCCGGATCACGCGGATCCCGACTCCACCTTCGGAATTGCGCGTCCGATCAGCACATCGACGTCAGCGCCATCCCCGAGTTCGCGTTGGAGCTGCTCTCGGGCGCGTCGCAAGCGGCTCTTGACGGTTCCTTGAGCGAGCTCGAGCGCCTCGGAGATCTCCGCGGTCGTGTGCCCCTCCCAGTAGTGAAGCTCCACGACAAGCTGCAGGTCAACGGGAAGCCGCTGCAGGACGTCACGCACCCGCGTCGCAGCCTGCGCCTTGCCGAATCGAGTCGTCCCTCCCGTGCCGGCCTCGGCGACGGAGACATGCGAGAAGTCCTCATCGATGTGGCCCGCGCGGCGCCGGGCCGCGCGGAGGTAGTCGTACAGTCGGCTACGCGCGATCTTGAGCAGGTACATTCGGAATGCGCCCGAATCCAAGATCTTCTCGCGGTGTCGCACGCAACCGATCAGCGTCTGCTGCACGAGGTCGTCGGTGGCATCACCAACCTTGTTGATGAAAAACCGGTACAGGACGGGGAACGACTTGCGCAGTAACTCGTCGCCCGCTCGGTCGGAGCCGTCGCACCACTGGGCCAACAATTCGAGCTCGGTTGCCCCGTCTGGCACAAGCACAGCGTATCACCGCAAGCGACCTTCGATCACCGGTGGATGCACCAAGTCGCCAGGACCCGAGTTCGACTCGGATCGTGACGCCGCCGTGGTTGCGGTTGGGGTGCACCCCAACCTTAGGGGGCCAGCTCCAATGCCCCGCAGGAGGAACTCAGCGAGGTCCAGTCGTCGGCGACGTTGGTGGGTAGATCCAACGGAAGTTCCGGGAGGCCGGCCGAGGCGTACAGGAGACAGGTGTCGCTCACGACCGAGCTCGACTCGCAGAGCACGGGGAGCTCGACATGAGTGTCGGAGGTCAGGCCCGGCTCCAACTCGATGACGCTGCCGAACATGGCGAGGTTGTCAACGATCTCGCCTGCACCATCGACGGGGACCTCGAGGGCGAAGCTGAGAGTCCAATCGTACGTCGTGACCGGGCCGGAGTCGTCTTCTTCGACGGCGACCCAGGGGTGCTCGATCGAGAAAGACGTGCTGGGGTTGGTGCTCGACAGCGTGGACCAGGTGAGTGAGGTGATTCCGGAGGCCTCGCTGTACTCGATCGCATCGACCGAGAGCGCGTTGCCCGTACCGCCGCATGCCTCCGCGTCCGCGCAGTCGAGCAAGGGACGGAACTGCACGAACAACGACGGCATCGCGCCATCCTCACTCAACGCGAGCACGAAACGGTCTGCCTCGGGGTTGAGGGAGGTCGCCCCCCACAACTGCACTCGGACCAAGATCTGGGACGTGTCGGGCTCCCACAACATGGAGGCGACCGCCACCTTGCCATCGGCGTTAGTGCTTGCGACGGCCCCCTGCTTGAAGGGCGCATGGGTGGGGACCGGGTCGTCGTCCGCCCACCACTGCGGTGCCCGAGCCCTCGACACGGGGACACACAGAGAATAGGCCCAAGCGGAAGCCGCAGACCCAGCGAGGAGGCTCAGGCCCACGCAGAGCGCAGGGATCATTCGAGAGACGGAGGAAGCGTTCATACCCCGTTCCAACGCCACGGACCCTCAACCGGATCACGGGTTTCGGAGATGCGGAACGAACGTGATCCGAACGGGCCGCGCCGGCGTTTCGATCAGCATGACCCCGTCACGCGTCATCGCTTGCCTCACGATTCTCACCAACACCGCTTGCTTCGATCCTGCACCGGACGTCGCTTCGAGCGACGAAGACCCAACCTCGAACTCGACGAGTTCGGCCACCACGCTCCCCGGCTCGGGCTCGGGCTCGTCCGGTCCCGGCGTCGACTCCGACTCGAGCGAGACGGGCACCCTCCCGGATGGCACGACCGGGTCGACCTCGACGGGCGAAGTCGACCCCGCGGGAACCGATAGCTCCACGGGCGGGGATGACGACGACAGCAGCACGGGAGAGACCACCGGCTCGACCGGAGTCGTCGACACCTCGAGGGTCGTATTTCTGTTGCCGTACATGGGCGCGCCGATGGCCTACGAGGGCCTCGAAGGCGCCGACCAACACTGCCAGACCAGCGCCGAGGCAGCCGGGCTCGAGGGCACCTTCATGGCCTGGCTCAGCGCGGGTTCAACCGCCCAAGTTGTCGACCGCTTCTCCGTCGAAGGCGGACCGTTTGTTCTCGTGGATGGCACGCATGTCGCTACCGACTGGGCCGACCTCACCGATGGCAGCTTGGCCGCTCCCATCCTCGTCGACGCCTCCGGGGTCGTCTATGACGCTGGCGGGGTGCCCGAGCGGTACGTCATCACACACACGGCCGCAGACGGAACTTCGGCACCCGGCGTGGCGCCGTGCTCGGGGTTCACCGGCAACTCGGTCGTCGAGGCTGGCTGGGGAAACGCGGGCAACACGGACGGATCGTGGACGCACAGCGACGACCGTTGGCAATGCGACAGCGACTCTGGCGGTGGACCCAGCCTCTACTGCTTCCAGCAGTGACGCTGCTGCCCAGGGGCCAGGGTGCGCAGCCGAGTCAAGAACGCTGTGGGCTCATCTGGGCGTAGGTGTCTCCATTCCGGTTGGGCTTTTTGAAGTGGACGCGGACCTGTCCGTCGGCGGTGCGCTGCACGGCACCGAGCGCAAACCGAGGACGCGGCAGATGGCGACAGGGCTCGTGGGCCGGACTCTCCGTTGCTACGCCAACGCTGGGCGCTGGTACGGTGTCTTCCGAGTCCCACCGATGCTCCCACTCCTGCCGCTTCTCTCGGTGCTGACCGTGGGCTCTACGAGTCTTGAGTGGACCGCGCCGGCGGCCTGCCCAGACCAAGCGCGCGCGCAAGCCTGGGTCGAGGAGGCGCTGGCCGGACGCGAGGCGAGCGTCGATGCTGCGGTCACCATCGAGTCCAACGGCGACGGGTGGGTCGCTCGGCTCGAGACAGAGCGCGCGCCGCGATCGCTGGAGGACCCCGACTGCGAAGCGCTCGCGCGGGCGGTCGTGGTCGTGTTGACGGTCGATGCGGTCGCGGCACAAGAAACGGTCACCATTCCGGAGCCCCGTGTCCCGACCCCTGCGGAGCCCCCACGCCCGGAGCCCGAGCCGACGTCGGCACTCGAGCCGGCGCCGACGACACCCCCTGCACCCTCCGTCACAACGGACGCCGGCCCACCGCTTCCACCGCTGCGCCATCGCTTGGGGATTCTTGGCGGACTGGCCTGGGGCCCGATCCCCGCCACAGCTGGGGCCGTCGGCATGCGCTACCGAGTCGGCCGCACCCGTTGGGAGTTCGGCATGGACGCCCTTTACCAGCCCCCACGTACCCTGAGATATGCCGATGGCGTTGCCGGTGGGGTCTTTCAAAGCGCCTCCGCCTCCGCCTCGGGCTGCGCAGTCCTGGGCCCCGAGCGCATCGCAATCTGTCTCTTATACACATCTGACGCTGCCGACG
>CAJXVA010000126.1 GCA_913061055.1 uncultured Pseudomonadota bacterium | reverse complement strand
GGGCTCGGAGATGTGTATAAGAGACAGACCCGACCGCGGGGTGTCGAGATCGGCCAACGGTTTGTCGGGTTCGGACACTGTTGGCAGGGCGAGCGAACCATCAGTCTGAAAGCATGCGTACGACGCTCCTCGCCCTGGCCCTCGCCTCCGGTTGCTCGGCCGTCTCCTCTGCCGCACCACGGGTTCCCGGAGGTGGTACGCGGATCTACGCGGGAGACGTCTTCGGGACCGACGGCACCCCGATGTTTCGCTACACGCGGGACAGCCGGGTCCAGGGGGATTCGTGGACCTCCGTGCACACAAGCCGCACCGCACAAGACGGCCGGCTCGTCGTGACCCAGCTCGCCGAACACGACGAATCCTACAAGCTGCATCGTTACGTCGAGGACCACCAGCAACTCGGGGTTCGCAGCGAGGTCGTCGCCGACGGAGCCGACACCTTGGTCTACACCAGCCACAAGGACGGTCGGGCGCGTCGCCGAACCGAACACCTCCGCGCTCCGGCGGTCACCGGTCCCACGCTGTTCGGCTTCGTCGCGACGCACTGGGAGCAGCTGAGTTCCGGCGAGAAGATGCCTGTGCAATTCGTGGTCGCCGAGCGGCGACGAAGCTACCGATTCACCCTGGTGATGGCCAAGGCCGCAGACGAGCACACCACCGTCACCATGCGTGCAACGAGCCCCGTTCTGCGACTCTCCATTCCGCCGATGCGGATGACGTTCGACTCCGAGACCCACGCCATCGTTCGGTATGAGGGGCGCATACCACCCCGCTGGGAAGGAAGTTCCGTCGACGCGCGCGTCGAATACCAGCACGTGGCACCGTACCGCTGAGCAGCAACGTGCCATGATCCGACAATGAGTCGGGGTTCCAACGCGAGCGAGGACTTCGACCTCAACCTCCTGCGACACCTGGCCGCGCTGCTCGATGCCCGGAGTGTGTCCGCAGCTGCTGCCAGCCTTGGACTGTCGCAACCCAGCCTCAGCCGTTCGCTTGGCACCCTGCGCGAGACGTTCGGAGACCCACTGCTCGTTCGAAGCGGGCGTTCGATGCTCCCCACCCCCCGCGCGCTGGAGTTGCGGGCCGAGCTCGAGCCGCTGCTACGCAATGCCCGTGCCCTCGTGCAGCCCGCACAGTTTGAGCCCGCGACGGCCCGGCGGCGCTTCGCGGTGGGCATGTCCGACCTGTTGGCCCCACTCCTGCTGCCGCGAGTCGTGCCGAGCTTGGCCCGCGACGCGCCTGGCGTCGAGCTCAGCGTTCGAAGCACACCGACCCCAACCGAGGACCTCCTCTCGGGCCGACTCGACGCTGTAGCCGGCTCCGCACTCGACCACAGCGAATTCTACCGGACATCTCTGCGGATCAAGACCGAGGCGTGGCGCGTGTTGCTCGGCCCGCAGCACCCGTCCTACGAACACGAACTGACCAAGGACGCGTGGCTCGCCTCCGACCACGTCCAGATCGCCCCGGCAGGCCGTTACGGGCAACCAGGCCTCGTCGACAGAGTCGTGGCGGCTACGGGCGCGACACGTAGGATCGCTCTGGAGCTCGGCCACGCCGCCGCCCTTCCGACCGTCCTCCTCACCACCCCATGGGTGTGCAGCTTGCCCGCCGTCATCGCGAAAACCATCGCAGCAAACACGGCCTTGCGTGCAGTCGAGCACCCCTTGGCCGAAGCGCTCGACGGTCCGGCGCTCTGTTTGACCTGGCACCAACGCCTGCACGCAGATCCCGGACAGTGCTGGCTCCGAGCCTTGCTCACGGAGTGACACATTCGCCACGCGAATCCATCGATTCGCGAAGCGTATCGAGCATCCCTTGCGCGTAGCCACGACTTGCCTAAGGTATCTCCGTGGCCGAAGAACAGTTTGGTAGCGACGCCGTGGATGCCTTCAACGGCAAGACGATCTCCTACGTCTACGAGAACGAGTGGGCGTTCACCAACGTCTTCGACGGCGCCACGCGTATCACCAAGGTCGAAGGCCGAGGAACGCTCCACGAGCAGGTCGAGATCCGAATCGTGGCGCCCGACACCTACTTCATCGCGTGGATCGATGAGGAGATGGGCGCGATCACCCAGCTCGTCGACCTCGCCGCGCGGACTCTGCTCGCCTCCGTGCCTGTCGACGGCAAGCTCGAGGTCTGGAAAGGCACGATCACCGCCTTCGGAGACGCGAACGTATGAACCGTATCGCCCTCATCCTCACCATCGTCTGTGCTGGATGCGCGACGAAGTCTGCGCTTCCTCCCGCGCAAGCTGCTGCTTCCGTCGTCGGGACCGACGCGATCGATGTCTTCGACGGAAAGACGCTCAGCTACACCTACGACAACGGGAAGCAGTTCACGAACACCTTCGCGGGGAACGTCCGCACCAGCGTCGTGAAGCGCGGAACCCTACACGAGACCGTGACGGCTCAGCACCTCGGGGACGACCGCTACCTCATGGTTTGGGAAGACGACAACATGGGCATGGTCGTCCAGATCATCGACCTGCGAGCGAGGACCGTGAGAGCCGCCGTGCCCATTCCCGGGTCGCCTCAAGTCTGGTCCGCGAACATCACCGCGTTCGAGTAGGCCCGCCCGTGTCACCCCCCGTCAGCGGGTGGTAGTCCGTACACGACTCCCGCGCCGTCGCCGTTGATGTACAGCACGTCGTCGTCATCGACCACCACGTCGTTGAGGAAGTGAAACGGAAGCAGGCCCGGCAGGGGAGGCAAGAAGCTCAGCTCTGTCGCGAGGGTTGTGACGTCGCCAGTGCTGAGTTCGACCTGCCGCAATACTCCCGTGGCGCCTTCGACCACCACCAAACGCCCGCCGGCTCGAACCGTGATGCCCTCAGGCCCGGCAAAGACAGCATCGGTGACGGGCACCGGGTCGGCGAGTACGTCTCCGTCTTCAACAACCTGCAGCACCACACCCGTCACGAGACTGCTGACGTAGAGGTTGTCGCCGTCGGCGGCCAGGCCAGTCGGCGCGGTGAGCCCTTCCACCAGGATCTCTCTTTCGGACAGCGAGGGTCCACTCGCAAGCACGATCTGTCCCGTGGCGAAGTCGCTGATGACAACGCCTGTGCCGAACGGCTCGGCATCGGCGGGCACGACCAAGGACTCGATGGGCTGAACGGCCATGCTGCTCGCGTCGAAGATGGCGGCGCCGCCGGAAAACGGGTCGAGCAGCAGGAGGCGTTCGTCGTCGAGGGCCGTAACGTTGCCCGGGGACGAACCGAACGGGCCGATGCCGAGGACGTTCCGCACCACATCCAGCTCCTCCCCGGATGCTTTGTCGAAACTCCGCATCGCGAGGGCTTCGCCGACCCACAACTGGTCGCCGAGCACCGCAACACCCATCGCGGCGTTCATTCCACCCGCGCGAAGTTCAGTGACCGTTCCATCCTCCTCGATCTCTACGACGAACGCATCGGTGGCACTCGAAACGAACAGGCGGTCCTCCGAGTCAAACGCGAGGTTATCGAGCCCAACTGGAAGCTCGGCGAGGACGGTACGGGCTCCCGTTTCAAGGTCGATACGAACGACCTCTCCGGACCCGTAGCTCACGGCGTGCAGAGCCCCGTTCGAATCGAACTTCACGGCAGCGGGCACGGGCCAGCCGGTGGTGACCTCGGTCAAGTCTCCGGTCTCAACATCCACGCGAACGACGCGTCCGTTGAACCACTGTGGGGCGTACAGGAAGCCATCGTGCCAGTCCAAACCGTTAGAGGCGCAACCGGGGATGTCTCCCACAATGAGACGTGGAGCCTCGACACCGGCGGGGTCCAGTTCGTAGATGCCGTTGGACACCGGGTCGAAGCACTGCGCGACGAACAACCGGCCGTCATCGGAGACGGTGATCGGGTTCACGCTGGAGATTCCGCTGGCCACGGACACGCTCGTGCCATCGGCAGTCAACCCGCGAACCTCACCATAGGCGAACTCCGTCCAATACAGGGTCCCATCGGGCGCGAACGTCAGGTCATCCGGAAATGCGACGCCTTGATCGGCGCCGAACGTGTCGATGCGCTCACCGCTGTCACGGTCGAGGACAGAGATACGCTGACCGCCCACGCTGGCGACGTGAAGCTGGTCATCCCCGTCAAAGAACATGCCGTTGGCCCCGCCCACCAGCGAAGCGCCTTGCACCCGGACTTCGAGTTCGGGCGCGATGGGATCGCCGGTCTCGCCCCCTTCGGCACCTGACGATTCGTCGGTACTGGTCGTCGTCGACATCCCGGTGCCCGAGGTCTCGCCCGTTCCCTCGGTCGCCGTGGTGCTCTGGGAGCCAGTTGTTCCGTCGGTCCCGCCAGTCCCTTCAGTACTTTCCGTTTCGGCGGCCCCATCTGTGTCTTCCTCTTCTCCGTCATCGCCGGTGCATCCGGCTACGCTCAAGCTGAGTAGGACGATGGCCGTAAGCCAGGCGGCGGTCGTGGAATGCGATTGCAGTGTCGTCGTCATCATCATCGTTTCGTCTCCAGGGTTTTGTTGGGGGCTCGCGTCCGAGCAGGACCCCTGGCCCCACTGAGGCCGCGGTCTTGTCGCCGAGCCCGGCTCCCGCCTCTAGATGCGATCGACGAACCCGACGATCGCCTCTGCGATCGCGTCCGGGTGGTCTTCGGGCAGAAAGTGCTTCCCGCGGCCGAGTGAGACGATCTGGAGGTTCGTGAACGTCTTCTTCGCCTGACGCACCGCGGATCGACCGGAGATCATTCCCGGGGTCGCGTGGAGCAGCAGCTTGGGGATTTCTGTGTCGCGCAGCCACGATGCGTACTCGTTGACCAAAGCTGAGCCGGACGACGAAGACTTTGTTCGTCCTCGGATCGACGCCTCGGCAGGACCCGTCGCCAACAACACGCGGGCCCGCGTCTGAGGGTCGATGAACGGGGCTCGGTAGACGTCGAGTTCGTCCTCGGACAACGTTCGCAGCACACCTGATCCACCGAGCGACTTCTCGATCATGATGTTGCGGTCGACAATCATCTTCCTCGCCCGTCGCGGGTTCTGCATCAGCCGGATCGCCAGTTTCATCTTCAGCGGGAGATGCTTCCACCACGAACGCGAGTCGAGCATGGCGGCTTCGATGAGCACGATGCCCTTGATTCGGTCAGGGTGACGTGAGGCCCAATGCAGACCAAGCATCGAGCCCATGTCGTTGACGACGAGCGTGATGTCCCGCAGGTCCATCGCCTCCATGAACACGTCGAAGTACGCCTGCTGGCTTCGGGCGTCGTAGTCGAGTTCGGGTCCCTGGTAGGATTTTCCGAATCCCATCAGGTCGGGAACGATCACCCTTCCGTGGTCGCTCACGCCGCCGATGACGTCGCGCCAGAGGTACCCCTGCGTTGGAATCCCATGCAGCATCAAGACAGGGTCTCCGGCGCCCGCTTCCACGTACTGCATGCGATGACCCGAGACTTCGACGGTCTTCGCGAGGTAGGCATATCCGGACCACGCGACTGTGGGCACAGGCTCAGATTCAGCAGGAGTCGCGCCAAGCAGGAGCGTCGCCAAGGCAACCGCGATCATCGGACGCTCTCCATCACGCCGTGCGATCCGCCGAGCATGCCTGCGCTCCGAACCCGCACCGGACACATGTTCCAACGCAGCAGCCTCCGCGTACTCGCGTTGAGCCACACAGCGGTCAGCGCCGGCTCCGTCAGCGTTGGAAAGACGAGGAAGTCTGGTCGGGTGGAAGGAGCGGCGCCCATGGTCTCCCAAGGTTTGCCTCGAATAATGATCTCCCGGTAGGATATGATTCGGCGAATGATTATCTCCCAGATCGACACAATCGATGTCTGATCCAGACGTCGCTGGGCTGCGGGATCTGGACGAGCTTCGCGCCTTCGTCCAGATCGTCGACTCGGGCAGCATGACCGCTGCAGGACGGGTCCTTGGTCAAACCACCAACGTCATCAGCCGCCGGTTGGGGCGGCTCGAAGAGCGCTTGGGCGTGCCCCTCGCCGTGCGAACAACCCGCCGCCTCCAGCCCACGGAGGAAGGTCGCCGGCTGTATGTCCGAGCGCGCCGCATTCTCGACGAGGTCGCAAACGCAGAAGCCGAGGTCCGAGGGGTTGGGGAGGAGCTCACCGGCGAGATTCGTGTCAGCCTGCCCACGCTGGTCGCCGAGCGCCTCGGCTCCACGTTCGCGGCCTTCCTCGAAGCGCATCCAGGCGTAGACCTCCGCCTGTTCGTCACCGACCGACCCAGCAGCGCGGTCCTTCGCGACATTGCGGAACAAGGGCTCGATGCTGCACTGCTGATCGGACCGGTCCCGACCAGTTCGATCGTCACCCGGCTCCTGTCGCGCGTCCGCTCGGTGTTCGCAGCAGCGCCGGCCTACCTCGAGGCGCATGGCGCTCCGAAGAAGCCCGACGACCTCTCGGACCACGAGTGTCTCTGCTACATCGGGGACCGCGTGCAAACGGAGTGGAGCGTCTTCGATCGCAAAGGCCAGGAGACGGTCGTGCCCGTCCGTGGTCGTTTCGCGGCGTCGGACTCCCGAGTCCTCGCCCACGCACTCCTCGGCGGCCAAGGCATCGGCCTGACCGGCGAGAGTCGGTGCAAAGACGGACGACTGCAGCGTGTACTGCCCAAGCACGAAGGACCCACGTTCGACGTTCGCCTCGGCTATGCAGCTAGTCGACGGGGTTCTCGGCGGATCGACGCCCTAGCGGCGTTGCTGCTCTCGGCCCGCGACAAGTTCTGAGCGTTGCGCCCCGACCTCGCAGACGAACTGTTGCGAGGGGTGTTGTCCAGAGACTCAGTCGCTGGCGCGTGCGCAGGTCGTGGGATCCAAACGCAGGTCCACCGGCGGAGCGAGGTCATCGGTCACCACCGCACCGGGCGTGTCCAGCAGCGAGCTGACCGCCATGGCCTCCCGCCGGCGCCACGCGGAGACCTCGAGCACATCTTGGACCAACCCTTCCGGGTCCCGTGTCGTCGCCCGGTCCACACACGCCTGCACGAACCGCTTCGCGCGATCGCGATGCGCATCGGCTTGTCCGGGGGTTGCGAGTGCGGCGCGCAGCTGGGCCGCGGGGAATCCATCGACGCCGGCCAGCGCGGCGTACAGCGCGTTGCGAAGCCGCGCTGCGTTCGGCATGGCTGCCGACACGTCAGGGTCGGCCGTGACGCCGCGGAACGGTGTGATCGCGGAGCACGAGCCGCACTCGCGATCGATGACCGCGTTCACGCAGCCTTGATCCCAGCTCCCCTCGCAGCAGTAGTCATCCTCGGCGCAAACGCATTCCTGCACGGCCTCGTCTTCACAACCCGCGCCCGGGTGCGCGACGCAGCAGGCGTCCGTTTGTGGGGCGTCACCCGGCGGATCCTGGGTGTTGTCGAGATCGTCGAAGCTCGGGGCCAGGTCCAGCAAACCACACCGCGCGGCGGAGTAGACGGGCTCGGTGAAGTCAACCGAGAGCACATCCAGCACGAACTCCTCGTCCACAATGCCCAGTTCGAGCAACGTCTGCACGTAGGCGGTGTCGGACGCGGAACGTTCCACGAACGTGAACCCGAAGAACGTGTCGCGAGGGCCGACGAGTCCCTCGATGCGACTACCGGCTTCGTTCAACCCGGCCACATAGGCTTCGGCGCTGACCGAGACATCCGTCGTCACGCCTTGCAGAGGGTCGACGAAGAATGAGCTGGGAATGCCTCGGACCGGAACCGGAGTCCCGACCTCGTTGGGTTGCCCGGCGCTCTGCAGGTTGAACGAGGTGCCGCAGAACAGCGGCTCGAGCAACGGCCGGGTGGATCCGCCATGCAGATCGGTGCGAAGGGGGTCGACGAACGCTCCGATTCGCGTGCGGTTCCAGTGGGCGTTGCCCGCTCGCACGACACCAGCAAGCTCTTCTCCGGTGCTGCGGGTTCCCAGCTCGGAAAACCGATCCACGGCGATTCCCGCCCCGATCGTCCGCACTCCGGCGCTCTCCCAGTGCACCCAGGGTGCATCGATCTCGCGCATGACCAAACCACCGTCGCTGTGACACGAGGCGCACGCTGATGTCGCGCTGGTTTGTGGGTCGAGCTGGTCGAACGAGTTGCCATGAAAGACCCACTCGGCCCCTTCGCCCTCCCCTTCCAGGGCGTAGAAGTTGAAGACTCCCGCAGCCCGGTCGAGCGACATCACCTGAACTCCGGTCTGCGGCAGCTTGGGGTCGTCCGCGTCGATGTTCGGGATGGCGAACAGCATCTCGTAGGGCAGACGCCGCCCGCACTGGCGCCCGACAACCGCACGAACGACGTCCGGCTTCTGCAGGAGCTGCGCCCGTTCGGACACAATCCGCCCAAGCATTCCGGCGCGCGGGTCGTCGGCGCAGCGATCGTCGTCCTCGAGCTTGAGTTTTGCGATCGTCTCGGCGTAGCTGCGCGGGCAGACCCCCGGTCGCTTGAGCACGACCTTCGCAAACGGGTCGGCCAGCGAGTCCAGGAACCCGGCGTCCATGGGACGTCCACGAGCGTCGAGGACGTTTTGACACGCGAACATGTCGGGGTCCGGGTCGTCGCAGCCCTCGGTGTCGCAAGATCGGCCGCCGTCCGCGACTCGTCCCATGTCATCGCCGCACGCGAGCGCAGGCGCGGTCGAGAGGGCAATCAGAAGAGCGCGGTGAAACCAGGCGGTCAACGCGGGCAACCCTACGGTCGCCGGGCCTCCGCATCAACGGGCAGACTCACGCCGGCGCCAGAGACCCAGCATGGACAGCAGCAGCAACGCGGGACCCGCGGGCCCCGAATCCGAGCGACACCCGCACCCCTGGTCGTCGTCATCCGCCCCAGGGAGCGCCGCGGAATCCTCCGTGTCTGCGGGAGGAGTGTCGTCTGGCTCGGCGCCGTCGTCGTCGTCGTCGGCGCCGTTGGTCCCGGATCCCCCGCCGTCGGAGTCCGTTCCAGGCTCGCAGCCATCCGCACCACACTCAGGCTCATCCACCGCGTAGAGCGTCCCGTCGGGGGCCTGGACGAGGAAGACCTCCGCTCGCATCGGCGGACCCTCGGCAACGTCGTCCAGCACGTGGGCGGGCCAAACCTCGGCGTCCTCGAGGTCGAGCCCCCACGCCTCTGCGACCGAGGCGTCCGGCACCCGCCGCTTGGAGCCCGGATCCATCCACCACACCGTGCCGCCGTCTTCGGCCCGTACCAAGACCGGGCGCTCCGGGAATGACTCACCGACGGGTAGACCAGAGATCGTTGCGTCATCCACGACCGCCGCGTCCCAGAATGGCGAGAGGCCCCATGCCGAGATCACCTCAGGCCCGTCGATGGGCCGGAGCTCTCCACTCGGGATGCTTGGTGTGTCGCAGGTGAACGAGGAAGAGGTCTCGATCTCTGCCGCTGCGCTGTCTTCGGATCCTCCGGAGAACAGCTTGATCGGGTGCTCCTGCCCATCTTGCAGGGACCGGGGAAGCTCGAGGGTGAAGCCGTGCTCGCAGGATCCGAGCATCTCGCAGAGTGATTCTCGATACTCGTCCGCGAGCACCTCGACCCCAACAGCCGCCCGCTCTCCCGGCGCACCATCGAAGTAGACCTGCACCGAGATCGCTTCGTCGGGTGCGTTCTCATCGTGTGCCCAGCCGACCACCGCGGAGCAGGAGTCAACCGCCGCGTCGCCGATGGTCTCGCCGCCGATGCCGAGGAGTTCTCGGTAGCTCTCCACCAAGGACATGTAGGGGGAGACGAAGATGAACCCGAGACCGGCGACGTCTTGCTTGATGTTGTAGTGCAGGTGGATCGTGGTCGGCGTGCCGCCGAACTCGTTGTCGACCCGATTGATACGCTCGCCCTTCGCCAGGGACTGCCCGCTGCTCACGGCGTTGCCCGAGCCATGCAGGTAGTCGAAGCGTGTGCCGTCGGCTGCGGTCACATACACCGAGTAGCTACCGATGTTGGTCACCGTGCCGGCCTCGGAGGCGACGTTCCAGTGCTCGCCGGCGTCGCACGTGGCCGGACGAATGTCTTGGCCCTGGTGCCCGGTCCCCGATGGACACAGCGGCATGTTCCAACTCCGCGTCTCGCAGTAGTTGTCCCGCCACGGGTAGCTGTAGTTCTCGGTGTCGCACTGCCCACCGCCAGGACCCGACCCACCACCGTGGCCCCAGACCTGCGAGTTGGGAAACGATGGCCCCGCCTCCATCGGATAGCGCATCCCCGGGGCGTAGACCGTCGAATCCGCCGCTCCCGAACCCGAGCCCGGATGAAGATCCCCGGGGTCGTGGAAGCTGAACTCGTCTCCGCCGCCCGCCACGGCGGACAGTGGAAGCAGGCAGAGCGCAGCGATGAGAGGAAGGCGCTTCATCGGGCGTCCTCCCGTGGTCCGACGTAGGCCAGGTCTTCGGCGAGCCCAATCGCGAACGCGGAATCTTGGCACTCGGGCATCGTCGGGCTTTCGCACTCGAGCCCCAGGTCGTAGGCGATCCCGTTCTCGACCCAAGTGACAGACCAGATGGTCTCATTCTGGGTCACGAAGGCCGCCTGTTCACGCACGCGTTCGTTGCCCTCAAACGGCTTCACATGCGGGTAGACACGTGCCTCCCCACTGACGTTGAGCGTGACAACGAGCCCGTCGTGTTTCGCCCAGGTCGCGTACCAATGGTGACCCGACATCACCTTCGTCGTGCTCGCGAACTCATGACGACGAAGCACGAGCCCGGGGAGCGAGAGTTTGTCCAATGCCGAGCGCCCGCTCGAAGGCATCATCGCAATGACCGACTCGTCGATCTCATTGTCAGCCGGCCACCGGGGTACCCGCCGGACCCTCTCCCCGCCGAGCACCACCCCACGTCGCGGGGTCTCGTCACTGCGAAGCTCATCGGGTGTCGCGGAGCGCTCCGCGGACGGCAACGACGACTCGTCGGCCGACGCACAGGCCACACCGAGTCCTGCACTCAACAAAACCGCGATCGTCGTGTCGGCTCGCATTCGCATCCTCCGCCCCGAAGTGCGCGGAGTGTCCCCGAGAGTTCCCTGGACACCGAATCCGGGCCTCTACGCGTGGGTGCGGCAACCCCGCCGCCCGTTTTCGAGCGGACTATGCCGAGGGCCGCGGCGTACAGTCTTGCGGTGAATCATCGCCAAGGCCCCGTCACCCCGCGCCTACTGCTGCGGGCGATGACGCCCGATGATGCCGAAGCATTCTTCCGCTTCAACAGTCATCCCGAGGTCATGCGCTACACCGGCGAGCCGCCGATGGCGAGCATTGATGCCGCGCGCGAGGCCATCGAGCACTACCCGGACTGGGATGACCCCGGCTATGGACGATGGGGGTGTGTGCTTCGAAGCGAAGGCTCGACCGCGGCGCCGATCGGGTTCTGCGGGTTGAAGTACCTGCCCGAAACGGGCGAGGTCGACATCGGCTACCGGCTGTTGCCGGAGTACTGGGGGCAAGGCCTCGCCACGGAGGCGGCGCGGGCCACCCTGGACTATGGCTTTTCGACCCTGCGGCTCTCCGAGATCGTCGCGATGGTCCTGCCGGCGAACGCCTCGTCGATCCGCGTCCTCGAGAAGCTCGGAATGGTGCGGGCCGACGACATCACCTATGAAGGGCAGACGGTGCAGCGCTGGGTTATCACCGCCCCGCAGACGCCGAGCACTCCTCAAGCCTAGCAGGCACGGCCCCCGAATTCTGTGAGGAGCGTCTTGCCCGCGGAGGTTGCCCCCCCGCAAACGATGCCCATGTTGGTTGCAGCAATGGCAACCACAGACCGGCTGATCGCGCGGATTCTCGATGACCCCCACCTGGTCGAGGTGGTGCACTCGGCCGACGCAGAGACGTTCTGTAGTCTGCTCGATGAGGTCGGCCTCGCCGACTCGGGCGAACTCCTCGCCCTCGCAACTCCCCAGCAGTTCGTCGCTGCGATCGACGCGTCGCTATGGGATTGGGAAGGTGACGCGGAGTCCTTCAATCACCTCCGCTTCGTGACGTGGCTGGAGGTGATGTTCGAGGGTGGCGAGAACCTGGTGATGCGTCGACTGCTGCAGCTTCCCGAGGAGACGCTGGTGCTCGCGTTCCTGGGCCAGCTGTTCGTGCTCGACGTCCAGACCCTCGGCGCAGGCATGGCAGGGGCATCACGCCATGAGGCGGAGCTCGCCGAGCGGGTGCTCGATGCATGCCTGTACATCGAGTTCGGTGACCACGTTCTGGTCGCCCGACGACCTTCAGGATGGGACACGGTCCTGGCCGCACTCTTGACACTCGATCGCGACCACCACGACGTCGTCCAGCGAGTACTCGATGCGTGCTGTCGGGCGTCGACCGATCAGATCGAGCAAGCGGGAGGCCTCCAGAGCCTCCTGTCGAGCGCCGAGACGATCGCCGAGGACGCCCGCGCCGAAAAGAACGACCGCCGGGCCAAGAGAGGGTACGTCGCCCCGGACGATGCCACGGCCTTCTTGGCCCTCGCGGCAGCGACTCCGACCGATCTCATCCCAGCGGATACGGATGCGATCACCCGCGCATACCAGCGGGAGTTCGAGCCCCGGCCCCCCGAACCTCCCGCGCATGGCCGGGGCCTTCGAGACCTTCTCGGCCGCGACCCCCCGAAACTCCCAGCTCGCGCCCTTCGCCGCACGCTGGACGAGCTCGACGCAACGACCCGAGACGAACGGCAGGCGGAACTCGCGTACCTGGCCAACCTGTTGCTGGCCTCGGGGACCGTCGACGGCCCCGCAGAGGCTGCGACGTTGGTGCTGGAGGTCGTGCATGCCGGGCTGGAACATGCCCGTGGCCTCGAACCAGACCTCGATGTTGCGACGGTCGGTGCTGACCGGCTCTTTCGTCTGGGCTGGGCGCTGCGGGGGCACGCTGCGCTGACGCCGGATTGAATCCGCGACCGTCCTCGACTCGACATCGGCGGTCTCGCCTCAAGGTGTAGATTGGCGTCGATGGAGAGAATGCAGGTCGAGTTCGACCCCCCCGGCATGGGTACCGCTCGCGTCCCGAACCCGATCTCCGGCTCAGGAACACTGGCGGTTCGCGAGGATGGCATCGAGGTCGTCGGACACAAGAGCCGCGACGTCTCGTTCCTGGGCGCCTTAGGGGTCGTCGCGTCGATCCTGGTCGGCGCGTGGTTCCAGCTGGGCGTCCCCATCATCCTGGGGCTCGCGTCCGCAATCATCGCGATCGCAGGCGCCGTCCGGTTTACCGGCAAGAAGCGTATCGAGGTCGTCTATCCGTGGAAGGCCGTTCGCTCGGTCCGGTACGACGACCCCCGCAACGCACTCGTTCTGCTGATCAAGGGCGCGAAGCCCAAGGGGGAACTCTTCATTCGCCAGCCGAAGGGCTCGCCCTTGCACGACGAAATGCAGCGGCGTCTGGCCGGCAAAGGGTGACAGTGGAGGCCCAAACAACCCCCCAGCGAGTCGGCCGCTGGGTGCTCGGCCTGGTTCTCATTGGGCAGGGCGTCAACCACTTCATCATGACCGACGTGATGGTCCGGATGATGCCCGCTGCCCTGCCCGCTCACCGAGAGCTGGTGTGGTTGAGCGGCATCGCGGAGATCGCACTTGGACTTCTGGCGATGCGGCCTCAGACCCGAGTCTTGGCCGGCTGGGGAATCTTGGCGCTGCTCGTGGCTGTATTTCCAGCCAACCTCAACATGGCGCTCGAAGCGGATGGGTGGTCCGAGATTCCATCATGGGGACTGTGGGCGCGTCTGCCGTTTCAGCTACTGTTCGGCTGGTGGGCCTGGACGACGTGCATCGCCCGGCGCCCGTAGGTCTGCCCTTGCGGTGGGAACACTCAGAACCGCTTCCCGATTCCAAACGTACCCCGGACCACCGGAGCCAACCTCAGCTCGACCGAGTCGCCCTCTCGTGCCCGAAAGACCTGCGCTTGCGCGGAGACATCGGACTGGAAGTACACCCCGCGAGGGAGGTCCCACGTCAGGGCAAGAACAGCGTCCGCGTGACCTCCGACGGTCCGGTTGTTTGGGGCGCGACGCTCCGTCGAAAACGACTGCCGGAGCAGCGTCGGGCCGCCAGCAAGACCCACCCCGATCGTCAGTACGGGTAGGTCGAACGCATGCACGACCGTAACGTCAAAGTCGAACACGTCACCCGTCGTGGGCAACGCGTAGCCCCGTGTCTTCGACCGACAGAATCCGAGCCGGGGCACCACGGTGAGCCAACGATGTTCGAGCGCGTAGCCCAGCCGCGCCCCGTGGCATGCCCCCGAATCTGGCCACAGCCCGCTGCCGATCTGATACGCAGCTTGGGGACCGTGGGCCAGGCGGCGATCAGTCCCCCCTTTTCGTGCAAGCCGGGCGTATTCGATCCGGTCGAGTTCGCGGTCCTTAATCGTGCGCACCTCTGAAGGCCCAACGCGAATGGTCCCTTCCAACAGGTAGTCGCGAGCCCGAGCACGAACGAAGTACTTGCCCGGCTCGATGCTGATCTCGCGCACGGCATCGCGAGCACCGACCTCAGCAACGACCGCCCCCTTTGGACCTTGCACAAACAGCAACACACCACGGCCCTTGGGGAAACGGACCCGAGCTCGCCGGGCGTCACCGTCTCCGATCCAGGTGAGCACGAAGTCGTCGCGGCCTTTGATGTTCATCGCGAACGTCGGGTGTTGAATCCCGTGCAGCGTCTGGCTACTCGCACGAAGCGTGCTGTCGTAGGCATGGGCATAGGCTTCGCTGATCGTGACCGCGCCGTCCAGATCCGCGTCTGCCGCTCCCAGCAGGCCAGAGACGAAATAGTGCGTGAAGAACGAGCCCTTGAGCGCGTCGGATTCCTGCGCGTCCTCCGTTGCACTGCTCGACGTCAGATACACCATGCCCTGCTGCGCAAGTGATTCGTCGAGCTTCACGTCGAAGCGTTTGGTCGACCGCACTCCCTTCACGCGCGTCAGCGCCCCCGAGCGGCAGGCGTCGAGCATCAGCATTCGGACGTTGGCGGACGACCCTCGCACGAGTTGCCGAAGCGTGCGGACAGCCAGTTCCTCATCACCTAGATGCAGCCGCTCGGCATCCGCGTGGCCGGAGTAGTAGACGAACAGGACCGCGTCGTCTCCCGCTTCGACATCGTTGCGGATACGATCGTTGACTGCGATCAGCACTTGGCGAACGGTCTCGGGACCCTCCCCCTGGAGTAGGATCGCGTTCTGGGGCGCGACACGGCCGAGCTGCGTGAGGACGTCGAAGACCTTCGCCGCGTCGGCCTCCGCATACCGAAGGCGCTGCTCGTCGGCGGCTCCGCTGTTGTTGCCCACGACCACTGCGTAGCGAACGACGGCTGCATCTGCGGCGGGCACAATCCCGAGCAACAGCCACAACGAGGCGATGAACCCTAGGATCTGAGAGGGGCTCAACGGCCTGCCTTCGGTAGCCGGATCCACTCGGCCGAGCACGACGTTGGCAAGGCGCTCCCCGAAGACAGGACCTCTGTCAGCGTTGCGATAGGTTGGGGCTCTTCGCAGAAGACACCGACGATCGATTCGTCCGACACGCTGTCATCCAGGGTGACAGCCAGGTCGATCTCCACATCCGCACCAGCCTCAGCCTCCGCCGTGACGGTGGAGGGCAGCGTCGGATGCAGACAGGTCACCTCGCCGTCATCCACGTCGAAGACGGCCAGATGGGTCTCGACGCTGCTGCTGTATGTGAAGGCGATTGCATCTCCGCCCGCCAACGTCTCGCCGTCGAATGCCCGAACGCGGTCGTTTCGCCGGACGTAGAGTGTGAGGTGGGCCCGGCCCTTGGTGCGGGTTTGAGCGAGCTGTTCTCTGCCCGAGGTGTCGACGTCCCCCTTCCCCAAGAACGCTCTGCCGATGAACACGGCCAAGAGCAATCCTGCCGCAACCGCGATCATCCCGACCCAGGGAGTGCGGCTGTGGGAAATTCCGGGCAGGGGCGGCAACATGTCGCGCGTGGACACGGTGTCGGCCCGCAAACGCGCCAGCCGTGCCGCGCAGCGTGAACACGAAGCAGCATGTAGCTCGAGCGAGTCCGCCGCATCGCGTGAGAGTTCCGCGGTGAGGTATCGGTCGATCACCAGGTCCGAAACGCAGGCTTGAGATTCGCTCATCGGTGGTCCTGAAGCGCCGCCGTAGCGGGCAGTCGTTGCAAGAGGTTGCCGACATGTCGCCTCGAGCAATCGAGCAGCTCCGCGATTTCGGCGTGGGTCATTCCGTCGACGTGGAAGTAAATCGCAGCTCTCGCGCTGTCTTCATCGAGCTGGAGAAGGAGCTCATGGGCAAGGGCCCGCTGCTCAGCCCCACCATCGAGGCGGCGCGGAGCGACGTCACAGGCGCGCGCGTCGAGTAGCCGCAGCCGGTTGGTCGTGTTTCGCAGCGTGTTGAGGCAGCGATGGGTCGTAGCTTGGTACAGAAACCCCACCGTGCTGTTGGCCTTCAGCAACGGTTTGGGGTCCGCGGCGAAGCCGGCGAAGAGGTCCTGAAGCACCTCTTGTGCCTCGGTTTCACTTCCGAGGATGGCTCGCGCCCGACGGAGCACGGACGGTCCGTGCCTCCGATAGAGCACCTCGAGATCGCGGCGACTTCCCATCGGTTCACAGAGGCAGGTAGAGCTCGGACAATGGCCCAAACTCGAGCTCGAGTTCGACGTCGAACCCTCCGGGCTCCGGCGACCTTGTCTCGTCGGCAATGACGCACTCTCCGGGCAGGTCCTCGCAGTCGATCTCCACCTCGTACCGAACGAGGTGGTAACCGGGCTCGTAGGAACCCCCGAGATACCGACCCCAGCCCGAATCGGCGGACACAGGGTCCATGGCATAGATCAGAGCATGCGAACTGACCCCGCCAAGAATCGTATGCAGCGGGGCATCGTCCGCGAAGAAGTCGAACGTAGACGGCGCCTCGGGTGACAGGGCGACGAACACTCCCATCGCAACCCTCGGACCGTTGTCCGACCCCCGAAGCAACGTTTCCGGCGGAGGGCCGTCGTACAAGGAGAGTTCGAAGTCCGCGGGGAAGGTCTCGACAGAGATCGCGACGCTCTCTCCGACTCCGCCGTTCACACACCCCTCGAACTCCGACTCTGTCTCGATTTCTCCGCCGCCACATGCCTCCGCACACGCGGCCCAGCCGTCCAACGAGTCTGGGTCGCACGCCGGTTCTCCGCACGCCTCAACGCAAGCAAACGTCTCGGTATCGGTGCTCGAGAAGGAGTACCCGCAGGCAAGCGCCGGGCCCTGACACTCCTCCTCGCTCGTGTACCAGAGGATGGCTGCCTCTGCGGCCTCGGGCGACTCACCGCCCAGCGAGACCGAACCGCGAACCGTGGCAACAGGTTCGCCCTCGTAGTCGGGGCTCTCTTGCGGGTCGCAGGCGAGCAGCGGAAGAAGCAGGAGTGTGAATGCTGTGGGGTGTTTCATGCCGAATCCGATGGGTTGGGCCGCCGCGACGGCCTTCATGAACAAGGACCGCGACCCCCCCGGTTTGGGCACGGCTTCCGCACATTTTCTTTGTTCGCGCCGCGGACCTCCGCCGCTGGAGCACCTAGTTCTGTAGTCCCCCCAACGCTGCGCATGAGTAGCATCCAGAGCCTCGGGCTCGGCGGAAGGACCCCTAGGTTCTACGCACCGCGGCACTCTTGAACGGCCGGCGTCGGCTTGCGCGAGCTGCACCAACGCACGAAGGGCCAAGGCAACGATCTTCGTGCTACGGGGCCGCCCCCCATGCATCCACACCGGGCTTTGTGATACCCCAACGTTGCGTATGAGTGGCATCAAGAGCGTCTCGAAGGAATCCCGTGTGTTCGAACCGCCGGCGGCATTCGCCGAGAAAGCCCGGGTAGGCTCGCGCGAGGCGTACCAAGCTCTCTACGACCGAAGTATCAACGACCCCGAGGGCTTCTGGCGGGAGCAAGCCGAGCCCTTGCACTTCTTCACGCCTCCCACCTCCATCTGCCAGTGGGAAGCCCCGAAGGCGCGCTGGTTTGACGGCGGTACGACGAACATCGCCTACAACTGCCTCGACCGTCACATCGAGGCCGGTCACGGTGACCGCACGGCCTTCATCTGGGAGGGCGAGGACGGCGACGTCCTAAAGCTCTCCTACGCGGACGTCCTTCGCGAGACCAACAAGCTCGCCCACGCCCTGCGCGAGCTCGGCGTCGAAAAAGGCGACCGCGTCATCATCTACATGGGGATGGTTCCCGAGGCCGCGTACGCGATGCTGGCCTGCGTTCGCATCGGTGCGATCCACTCGGTGATCTTCGGCGGGTTCGCGGCCGATGCTGTCCGCGACCGAGTCAACGACGCAGACGCCAAGGTTGTCCTCACCCAAGACGGTGCCTTCCGGCGTGGCAAGGTTGTCCCGCTCAAGGAGAACGTCGACAAGGCACTCGACCAATGCCCCGGCGTGACCGCCTCGGTTGTCCTCCGGCGGGCCGGCAACGATGTCGTGATGAAGGACGGCCGCGACCACGACTGGAACGCGTTGGTCTCGAAGCAGTCCTCCGAGTTGGATGCGGTGCCCCTCGAGTCGGAGCACCCCTCCTTCATTCTGTACACCTCGGGCACCACCGGGATGCCCAAGGGGGTCATGCACACCACCGCCGGCTACCTCGTCGGCACCTACGTCACCTCGAAATACGTCTTCGACCTGAACGAGGACGACGTCTACTGGTGTACCGCCGACGTCGGATGGATCACCGGACACAGCTACATCGTGTACGGACCCCTGGCCAACGGCGCGACTGTGGTGATGTATGAAGGTGCGCCCAACCACCCCGGGCCCGATCGTTTCTGGGAGCTGATCGCCAAGCACAAGGTCAGCATCTTCTACACCGCACCCACGGCGATCCGCGCGTTCATCAAGTGGGGCGACGATCACGTACTCAAACACGACCTCTCCAGCTTGCGTCTGCTGGGTACCGTCGGAGAGCCGATCAACCCCGAGGCGTGGATCTGGTACCGCGACATGATCGGCAAACAGCGCTGCCCCATCGTCGACACGTGGTGGCAGACCGAGACCGGCGCGATGATGATGACCCCGCTGCCCGGCGCGATTGCGGCCGTCCCGGGTTCCTGCACCGTTCCGTTCTTCGGCGTCTCTCCCAAGATCCTTCGCGAGGACGGAACCGAGGCCGACGCGAACGAGGGCGGCTACCTCGTCATCGACAAGCCCTGGCCTTCGATGCTTCGCACCGTGTGGGGCGACGACGCTCGCTTCCAGGACACGTACTTCTCCAAGTTTGAGGGCAAGTACTTCACCGGAGACGGCGCTCGAAAGGACGAGAACGGCAATTTCTGGGTGATGGGACGCGTCGACGACGTGCTCAACGTGTCGGGGCACCGTCTGGGTACCGCCGAGATCGAGAGTGCGCTGGTCGCCCATGACGACGTCGCGGAGTCAGCCGTCGTCGGTCGCCCGGATGATCTCAAAGGACAGGCTATCGTCGCGTTCGTGACCCTCAAGCAGGGCGTCACGCCCACCGATGAGCTCAAGGCTGCGCTGACCAACCTGGTCGCCGAGGAGATCGGCAAGTTCGCGCGACCCGACGCGATCCGCTTCGCAGACACCCTCCCCAAGACCCGCAGCGGCAAGATCATGCGACGGCTCTTGGGCGAGCTCGCTCGCGGAGAGGCGCCCAAGGGCGACATGACGACGCTGGAGGACATCTCAGTGATCGCCAAGCTTCGCGGCGACGACTGAATCGAGTCTACGGCCGCGGTTGGCCAGCTCCAGGGTGCGCGTGTCACACGTTGGCTGTCATGGATTGTCATTGGCTGTCATGGAGTCCGATGGCAGGCGTGCCTAGGTTGAGTGCACGGGATCGAGACGGTCCCAGGAGCTCAGCCCATGACCCACTTGACCATCGCGCACGCCCCGACGCCACGACCCCTCACCCGGACCAAGCTCGAGCGCCGGATGCTCCGCAGACTCGCCGGGGTGTTCGCTTGTGCGCTGCTGGCTGGCTGTTTCGACCCCGGCAGTGACGAGGGCGGCGAGACTTCGGCCAGCAGCACAGGGACAGGATCAGGATCAGAGGCCGGCGATGCGTCGGAGTCCGGGACGACCACACCTGCATCTGGAGGTACATCCGGTGGCGAGATGTCTGGCGGGGAATCCACGGGCAGCATGCCCGACGACACCGGAGGCGACACCGGCTCGACCTCGGGCACCACGTCCGGATCCACCTCCGGCTCGGAATCGGGCGACGATCCGGGTTCGGAATCGGGTGAAGGGACCACCGGATGCACCCAGAGCGATTGGTACCCTGACGCGGACGACGACGGCTTTGGCGACCCCGCGGGTCCCGTCGTCTCCGCCTGCGAGGCACCCGGAGGTTACGTCGACAACGGTGACGACTGCGACGACTCGACGGAGTTCAGGAGCCCAGGCGTGGTCGAGATCTGTGATGGCCTCGACAACGACTGCGACACCGCCTTGGACGAATGGTCCGCGCTCAACCCGAGCTGTGGGGAGTGCGAGATGCAGTTTCAAGCTGGCTCCGCCTACTCCTACTGCCTCGGCACAGACAACGCGTCCGATGCCGAAGCGGAGTGTGCCCTCAAGGGGGCGTCCCTGGTGAAGATCGAATCACAGTTGGAGAACGACTTCATCACCGCGGCCGCGACCGAGCTGGGACTCGGCGACTTCCGAATCGGCCTGGAGCTCGACGGAGAGACCTGGGTCTGGACCGATGGCGCGGTCATGACGTTCGACGCTTGGCGGCCGGGCTCCCCCGACTCCGGGGACGACTGTGCGGAGCTCGATACGGACGATTCAGGCCTCTGGAATGACATTCCATGTTCGACGACCACCTCGACCATCGGATGGATCTGCGAGGGCACGCCCTGAAGCCGGACCTCAGACAGGATTCATCCGATGTGGCAAGGTGCTGTGCAATGCGACTGAGAGCGATCCTGGCGGTGTTCCTTCTCGTGCCCGCGTGTGACGGAGGGGCTGACACCAAGAAGGCGGACGCGGCCAAGGCAGACGCGGCCAAGGACAAAGAGAAGGCCGACAAGGACGCGGCCGTCGCCAAGCGACGCGCCGATCGTGAGGCCAAGGAAAAGGCCGGAGCTGAGATTGAGGCGAAGCGCACGGCGGAGTTCGCCCGCC